>NZ_LZKF01000254.1:0-1809 GCF_001672665.1 Mycobacterium sp. E2238
CGGCGCCAGCTGAGCGGCGACGGCCACGCACTTGTTGGCCGCGGCGTACAGCCGCCGGTCACGTAGTCCCGCCTGAGCCGCCGTGTCCCAGGCGGTGGCCACCGGCTCGACCGCCTCGGCCGCGGTGTCGGCCGCGACCGGGTCGTCGAGCAGGGCCACCAGGGTGAACACCACGGCCGGCCAGAAGTCGTCCGGCACGCTATCGAGATAGCGGATCTCCAGCCACTGCCTCGGGCGCACCGGCGGGAACAGCGTCGTCAGGTGGTATTCGAGGTCGGCGAGGGTGGGGCGGCGACCGCCGAGCAACACCCGTCCGTCCACCCAGTCGGCGAAGGGCACCCAGTGCGTGACCGCCGCGGCGTCCGGGGTGTGCACCAGCATCACCGGCGCCTTGAGCGCGTAGCGCGCCCAGTCGGTGCCGGGGTCGTCGCCGCTGGCGCCCAGGATGGGTCCGCACCGCGCCGAGTCCATCTGCCCCCACACCCACTGCCGGGTGGAGGCCCAGCCGGTGAACTCGCCGCGCAGCATCGGTGAGTTCGCCGCCATTGCGATCATGGTGGGCCCGAGGGCATGCGCCAGCCGCACCCGGTCCGCCCAGCCGGACTGCGGCCCGGCGTCAAGGTTGACCTGGATGGACGCGGTGGACGTCATCATCGCCGCACCCGCCTCGCCCGAGCGGCTGGACGCGAAGAACTGCTCCATTGCTCGGTAACGCGCGCCCGGGTTGATGCGCTTGGGCGGCCGCAGCGGATCCGCCCCGAGGAAGACCAGGCCCAGGCCGGCATCGACGAACGCCGACCGCAGCACGGCCTGGTCGCGCCGCATCGCGGCGATGGCGGCCGTCACCCCGTCGGCCGGCGGGCCGGACAGCTCCACCGCGCCGCCGGGTTCCACCGTGACCCGGCTGCCGCCCGGCAGCTCGGGCAAGGCCTCCAGAACGTCGGCGATCTCCTGCCAACCGGGCCGGCGATGGGGGTCGGACGGGTCGTGGCAGTGCGCTTCCAGTTCCAGACCCACGCGCCCCAGCGGGGCGTCCACCAAGCAACCGTCGGCGATGTAGCGGGCGGCGGCTTTGGAATCGGCCATCTCGGGACTGGCCAGCTCGGAGCCGGCGGTAGTGATAGCGGCAAACGTCATATCACTATCCCTTCGGGCCTTGGCAAGCTCGAGCACGCGCCTGCGGACCGCTTCCCGACACAGCCAACGGAACGGTTACCGCCACTACTTCATCTAGCAGATGGCCCCGACATATTCCCGTTCGCGCGCAATTTCAAGCATGCCCGATGCGGTCCCGAACCCGGCTCACTGTCCTAGCGCATTCTGCATCGCCCCAGCCAGGACGTTGACCGCCGGCCCGGCGTTGCCAGACTGGCAGACCTTGGCCTGCAACAACACATTTTCACGCAGCCTGGTTTGATTGAAGCACCGCCGATCGGTGCCGGCCTCTTGCTTGGTCCAGTTCGCGTCGACCGCGCCGGGCGGCCCGCCATCGAACGACCACACCTGCGTGACCCCGTTGTCCAGGTGCATCGGGGTGGTCTGGCCCGAGCAACCCACCGTCCGATCCACCACCCGATGGAAGGCGCGGTCGGCGGCGTCGTTGGTGGCAAACACCCCGACGGCCTGCTTCACGAAGTGGGTTTGGTCGGTGGCCGATGTCTGGGTGACGGCACCGTTGAACGACGCCAGGTCTGGGTCGTCGTACACCTCGGGCAGGCCGATGTCGGCCCAGTTGTTGCACACCGGAACGTCCACCCAATCGCCCTGCACCGGCCGGGTGAACACCGACTCCCAGCCCATGGGGCCGCC
>NZ_LZKF01000255.1:0-136232 GCF_001672665.1 Mycobacterium sp. E2238
CGCGTCGGCACGGATTCTCCGACATGTCGAGTTTCAGCCGCGCCTTCCGCGCCGCATACGGACTGTCCCCGCGGGACTGGCGCGGTCACCGCCTGCGTGCCGGCGCTGAGACGGAGTTTTCTTCTGCCACACCGCAGTAAAGGTCCCGCGGGGCACAGCTGCACCACGCCAGCTGCGACGTCGGTCTGCGCGGCAACGGCCTCGCCCCTCCGGGCGGCGTGACTTGGAGCGCTCTACGCGGTGCACCACTGCTGCCCCGGGTTCGGCGCCATCACCCTTCGGCAACGTCCGCCCCGGCCGCCTGCAGCAGAGGCACAACGTCGTGCAGCCCCGGCACACACGGACACGCTTTCGCGCGCAAACATAAGCCATCAGAACCTCTGCGCTGCCGGGCCGCGATGACATGACCGGTGGGCCTGGGGAGGAACCACGGGGACCAGGGTGAGACGTAACTCGAAAGGGCTGGGCACACGCCGGAAATCGCGTGCTGCTCGACGGGCAAAGGCAAAGTTGTTGGCGACTATTCGAGGACGGGAAGCTCTCGCGCGATCGACCTGCCGCCCCCGGATCGGCGCACCCACCGACCGCGTCGAGATCGGCACCTGGGCACCCGCGCTCCCCGGCGCCGGCTCCCGGCGCTGCGCCGCCCCGGCTGAGCATCGGGATATGCCACCACTCACCACTTGCTGGCGGACCGATCGAATCGATCACACTCAAACACATTGCGGCACAGCCAAAGTGACCGGAATCACCTCATGGATCTCACTCTAGACCGAATCGAGCGGAGTTCCCCGCCCTCGGGCCCGCCGCGGCCGGGCGATCGCAGTCGACATCCGGCTGCGCTGACCTCTGCGCATCCGAAGTCACCGCCACTATTCGCGACGCCGGCAACGCATCAACTCCCGAGTCGGCGTGAGGACAGCGTCGCGATCGCGCGCGATGGGAGCGGCATTCAGTGCACCGGTGCTCACCGCTTGGGCAGAGGCCGAAGCCTGCGCACCGTCGCGGTGCTGATGTTCAACGGGGCGTCGATGTTCGAGACATCGGTGCCGATGAGCGTGTTCGGCATGAACCCTGCCGGGGCTCCCACATTCACCGTGCTGCCGGTTGCCGGCGAAACCGGCCGGATGCGCACCAGCGACGGAGTTGGATTCGATCCACCGCATGGGCTCGAGGCCCTAGACCGCGCCGGGATTGTGGTCTTACCCGGCTGGCGCAGTCCTCATGACGCCCCACCTTCTGCGTCACTGGAAGCAGTCCGCACAGCGCACGCCGATGGAGCCTTGATCGTGAGCCTGTGTATGGGCGCGTTCGTCCTCGCAGCCACCGGTCTGCTCGACGGCCGGCGGGCCGCCGCGCACTGGTTCCACGCACCCACGCTGGCAGCGCGGTATCCATCGGTTCACGTTGACCCCTCGGTCCTCTTCATCGACGACGGCGACATTGTCACCAGCGCCGGGACGGCAGCTGGTCTGGACGCCTGCCTTCATGTCGTGCGACGCCACTGGGGCGCCGCCGCGGCCACGGCGATAGCCCGTCATCTCGTCCTGTCGCCCGCACGATGCGGCAGCCAAGCACAGTTTGTCGATCACCACGTCCCCGTCCGGTCCGAAGACGTCGAACTGGGAAGGGTGATGGAGTACGCCATCGCTCATCTGCAGCACGTGGACATTGACGCGCTCGCCGTACGAGCCGGCCTGAGCCGCCGGACCTTCGACCGCCGCTTCCGGGTCCAAACAGGGGTCTCGCCGCTGCAATGGCTACTGCACCAACGGATCCTGCGCGCCCAGAATCTTTTGGAGCGCACCGAGCTGACCGTCGACGCCATTGCGCGACAGGTAGGTCTGGCCACCGCGGTGTCGCTCCGTCCCGCATTCCGGCGCATCGTCGGCGTCAGCCCCCAGGCGTACCGGCAAGCTTTCCGGACCGTCGACGCACATGCCGGTACTGACCGGCAATGCGGGCTGACCAACTAGGTGGCGTCTCGCTGCGACTGCGAGCAGGCACCGCGGACCGCGTTCCTTCCGGCGGCTGACGAGCGTCCCGCCGGGCAAAATGAGTCAGAAGGCGATCGATTCCAGCCAGCCGGCGATCTGACCTCGGGCCAGCTTTTACGATCACTACGGAGAGCCCCGAACCGGCTCCGGGTAAACCCTTTTCGGAGCAGCACCGTCGCGGATCGCGAGGCGCTGGTGCGCCGACAGGAAGGATTGGTTCCGTGCCCTACTCGAGCGAACACGACGGTTTCAAGCTCTACTACGAGCGCTCCGGGCAAGGTGTCCCGGTCGTCCTGATTCACGGCAACCCCGGCGACCACCGGGAGTACTCCAGGGTCATGCCGCAACTGGTGGAGCACGCCGATGTCACCGTGATCGACTTGCGCGGTTACGGCAAGTCGGACAAACACCTGAGTGATCCAACGGCCTACGCACTCAGTCGCCAGGTGGGCAGCGTCATTGCCCTGCTCGAAGAATTGGGTATCAGCAATGCCGTGCTGGGCGGATACGACATCGGCAGCTTCACCGCCCAGACGGTCGCATCGACCCGGCCCGATCTGGTGCGATCGCTGGTAGTCGCACCGCCCACCCTGGGCGTCGGGCGGCGGATTCTCGAAGAGGACGCGGTGAACGCGTTCGTGCACGCCATCTTCTACAAGTCGGAACTCGTCGAAGAAATCATTGACGGCAAGCCCGACGCCGTCCGCGCTGCACTCAAGGAAAACCTGGTGAACTGGTCGGCGCCCGGATCGACCGTCGTCGACGACCTCCTTGACCACCTAACCGAGAACCACTGCGCACCAGGGGCATTCCTGGCCGGCGTCCTGTGGTTCCGCAACCCTGAGGGCAATCCGATCACCTTCTACGCAAACGAGACGACGCCGGCACGGGAAGACAGGTTCGCCAAGCCCATCACCATCTTGTGGCCGGACCAGGACCCCCTGTTCCCACAGGCGTGGAGCGACACCCTGGATGACTTCTACGCAGACTTCACCCTCGAGTACCTTGACAACTGCGGCCATTTCAGCCCACTGGAGTCACCTGACATCTGGTCCAAGCACCTCCTGGAACACATCAGCCGGTGACCATCGGCCACACCGGAGTTCCGGTTTCGCACCTCGCATCACTCACGAAAGGGCCATTGTCATGAGATCGTCGGGTGCACCCGCCGAGCCGCACTGAACATGATCGGCAACGCCCAACCCGGCGACCGCCCAAACCCAAAACAGGCTGTCGCACAGGCGGACTCGCGCTGGTTCCCCGGGTTCGACGCCGGTACCTTCGATATCGACGGAACGGCCATCTACGCCCGGTGGGGCGGCAACCCTGGCGGGCCCGCACTACTGCTCGTGCACGGCTACCCCGAGACCCACCTGATGTGGCGCCACATCGCCGGCCGGCTGCGGGACCGCTACTTCCTGGTCATACCCGACCTCCGCGGCTACGGGGCCTCCGCCAAACCGGCCGGGTTACCCGATCACAGCAATTACAGCAAGCGGACCATGGCCAACGACCTCGTCGCGGTCGTGGATCAGCTCGGCCGAGACTCGTTCTACCTCTGTGGGCACGACCGCGGGGCGCGCGTTGCGGCCCGCCTGGCGCTGGATCACCCACACCGAGTCAGGAAGCTGTCTCTGATCGACATAGCCCCCACCCTCGACATGTATATGGCCACCAACCAAGAGTTCGCGACCGCCTACTTTCACTGGTTCCTGCTCATTCAGGCCGCCCCACTGCCCGAACTTCTCATCGGAGGCAACCCGGCCGCTTACCTGGCCATCGTGCTACGACAACTATCAGGCGGGAACGACGACTACCTTGAACGCGAGGTGATTGCCGAGTACGAACGCGCTTTCTGCACTCCCGAGACGCTGCACAGCACCGCCGAGGACTACCGGGCCAGCGCCGGCATCGACCTCGAACACGATCAACACAGTCGCGATCGCGGACATCGGATCGCCTGCGACACACAGGTTCTGACCGCCGAGAACGGAGCAGTGCATCGCCTGTTCGACGCTCACGCCCTCTGGCAAGCCCAATGTGCTGCAACTGTCACCACGACGACGCTGCCATCGGGGCACTTCATCCCCGAAACGCTGCCCGACGAGACCGCCGCCGCGCTATCGAGCTTCTTTCCCACCTGACGCGGTTCTGCCGCTCCGAATCGGTTGAATCAAAGAAAAGCGAGGTCGTAGTGAGTGCGGTCGCCTTCATCGGTCTCGGAATCATGGGCAGTCCCATGGCGGTCAACCTCGTCCGCGCGGGTCATCAGGTGACCGGATACAACCGATCGCGTCACCGAGTTTCCGACCTCGTCGCCGCGGGCGGTGTTGGCGCCGACTCCATCGCCGGCGCGGTCCAGCACGCCGACATCGTCGCCCTCATGCTGCCCGACTCCCCCGACGTCGAAGCCGTGCTGACCGCCGACGGTGGAGTTTTCGAGACGGCCCAACCGGGTGCGCTGATCATCGACTTCTCCAGCATCCGGCCCGACGTCACACGCACGCTGTCCAGCCGGGCGCGCCAGCGCGGCCTCCGGATGATCGACGCCCCCGTTTCGGGCGGCCAGGTTGGCGCCATCAACGCCGAACTCTCGGTCATGGTGGGCGGCAGCCCTGAGGACTTCGCGGCGGCGCAACCAGTGCTGCAAGCGGTCAGCGCCCACGCCGCATTCGTTGGACCCTGCGGCTCAGGGCAGACGTTGAAAGCCGCCAACCAGCTCATCGTCGCGGGCAACATCCAACTTCTCGCCGAGGCGCTCGTCTTCCTCGAAGCGCATGAAGTGGACACTTACGCGGCGATCAGCGTCCTCAGCGCGGGCCTCGCCGGATCAGCGGTACTTGATCAGAAAGCCCACAACATGCTGAGCCGGTCTTTCACGCCCGGCTTCCGCCTCGACCTGCACCACAAAGACCTCGGCATCTTCGCCGAAGCAGCCCGCAGCGTCGGCGCCATCAGCCCTGTCGGTTCCCTCGTTGCGCAACTCGTGGCCGCCGCCCGGGCCAACGGCGACGGAAGCCTCGACCACTCCGCACTCCTGCGGGGAGTTGAGCGGCTCTCCGGTCGCGAGGTAAGGGATAGCGCCTGAGTTCGCAATCCCCGGGCATCTCGGCAGTCGCCGCCACTCGCCCGGGCCACACCGGGCCTTGCCCATATTGTCTACTGTAAGAATTACAGTACGATCTTACGCAATGGCGTGCCCCGTTCCTGCTGGAGATGCTGGAGTACTACGTGACGACCGACGTTCGCAGCGCTGACGAGACGGTCAGCCTGCGTGACCCCTACCCGTTCTTCGCGCGAAAGCGCCGCGAATCCGGGGTGTTCCGCGGGACCGTGATGGACTATGCCAAGACGCCCGAGTCGCTCATGCCCAAGCGCGAGTACTCCGCGGTGTCCTTCGATGCGGTGAACACGGTGTTCCGGGACGGCCGGGTGTTCAGCTCCGCACCCTACGACAAGACGATCGGCCTCTTCATGGGGCCGACCATCCTGGCGATGGAGGGAAAGAAGCATCGCGACCATCGCAACCTGGTGTCCGCGGCTTTCAAGTCCAAGGCGCTGGCCCGCTGGGAGGACACCATTGTGCGGCCGATCTGCAACGCGCTGATCGACGAGTTCATCGCCAGCGGTGAAGCGGACCTGGTCCGGAACTTCACCTTCGAATTCCCCACCCGCGTCATCGCCCAACTGCTGGGGCTGCCGGCCGACGACTTGCCGATGTTCCGCAAGCGCGCCGTGCAATTGATCAGCTACCACGTCGACTACGAGCGCGCGTTCGAGGCGTCGGCGGCGCTCAAGGATTACTTCGTCGAGCAGATCGAACAGCGCAAATCCCAGCCCACCGAGGACATCATCGGCGACCTGGTCACCGCGGAGATCGACGGCGAAAAGCTAAGCGACGAAGCCATTTACTCCTTCCTGCGGCTGCTGCTGCCGGCCGGGTTGGAGACCACGTACCGGTCATCGGGCAACCTGCTGTACCTGTTGCTCACCCATCCGGACCAGTTCGCCGCGGTGCAGGACAATTTGGAGCTGCTGCCGCGGGCGATCGAGGAAGGGCTGCGTTACGAGACACCGCTCACCACCGTGCAGCGGTTCACCACCGAGGACACCGAGCTGGAAGGTGTCGAGATTCCGGCACGTGCGGTGGTGGGCGTGTGCGTCGGGTCAGCGAACCGCGACGAACGGCGCTGGGATCGTTCGGAAGAGTTCGACATTTTTCGCGAGCACCACCCGCACATCTCCTTCGCCGCCGGTGAACACACGTGCCTGGGGCTGCACCTGGCGCGGCTGGAGACCCGCGTCGCGGTCGAATGCCTGCTGGACCGGCTGACCAACCTCAGGCTGCTCACCGACGACGACCCACACATCCACGGCCAGCCCTTCCGTTCGCCGACGGCGCTTCCCGTGGCGTTCAAGGCGAAGTAGGGTCCGAAAATGGTAAAAGTCATGTCGGGCTTCCGGGTCCTCGAACTTGCGCAATTCACCTTCGTCCCCGCCGCGGGCGCCATCCTGGCGGATTGGGGCGCAGACGTTATCAAGGTCGAACACCCTCTGCGCGGCGATACCCAGCGCGGCTTCATCAACATGGGTGGCATCCAACTCGACCCGGAGCGGCACCCGCTGATGGAGCACCCCAACCGGGGCAAGCGCAGCGTAGGGATCGACGTCTCGAAGCCGGGCGGTCAGGAAGTGATCTACGAACTGGCCAAGACCGCCGATGTGTTCCTCACCAATTACATGCCGGCGCAGCGCCAGCGGCACAAGTTCGACGTGGAGCACATCCGCGCGGTGAACCCGGACATCGTCTATGCGCGCGGTTCGGCGTATGGGGACAAGGGCGCCGAGCGTGACACGGGCGGTTACGACGGGACGGCGTTCTGGACGCGCAGCGGCATCGGGTACGCGCTGACGCCCGAGGAGCTGGGTGGCGCGCTTGGGCAAGGCATTCCAGCGTTCGGCGACTCCATCGGTGGCATGTTCATCGCCGGCGGCATCTCGGCCGCGTTGCTGCATCGCGAGCGCACCGGCGAGGCCCTCGAGCTCGACGTGTCGTTGTTGAGCACGGCCTGGTGGGCGGCGGGAGCGAGCGTGACGCAGGGGATGGAGACCGGACAGGTGATGCGCACTCCCATGCCGGGCTCCGCCACCGCGATGTCGGTGAACCCGTTCATGGGCAACTACGAAACTTCCGACGGCGGCACCATCAACCTGTGCATCATCAGCCCGACCGGTCTGATCCGCGACACGTTCGAGCATCTCGGCATCCCCGAGACTGCGGACGATCCCCGCTTTTCGGATGTGCTTCCGCTGATACAGAATGCCAACGCGGCCGCCGAGCTGATCGCAAAGGCCTTCGCCGCCAAGCCTTTCGACTACTGGCGGCAGCACCTGAAGACGATGAAGGGCCAATGGGCGCCGTTCCAGAGCCTCCTCGACCTGGTCGATGACGAGCAGGCCCGTGCCAACGACATGATCAGCGAGGTCGAGCTCGCCAGCGGCGGGAAGCCTTTCCGCGTCGTGCGCGGCCCCGTGCAGTTCAACCACGAGCCGCTGGTCACCACGCGGGCCCCTCAGGCTTCCGAACACACCGAGATCGTGCTGATGGAACTGGGCATGGATTGGGACCGCATCGAGGAGCTGAAGGAGTCGGGAGCCATTGCGTGATCGCGCCGGCGACGATGCTTTGGGTGACGACCTGAGACTTCGCCGAACGTGCACTCAGGGCGAAGAATTGGCTGATTTCTCGCCCTGAGTGCACGTTCGGCGCGTTATCAACCCACCTTCTTGACCGGGGGTGCGTAAGCCGGCTTGCCCAGACCGAGCATGTACTGGGCGATCATGTTGCGGAACACCTCTAGCGTGCCGCCATAGATTCCCACCAGCGGGGCGAATCGGTAGGCGTATTCGGCGCTGCCGTCGTCGGCGGCCGCTTCGGTTCCGTATGGCAGCGCGGAGGCGGTCCCGAGGATGTCCATCAGTTCCGGGGAGATGTCACGCATTGTTTGCGCGATGGCGACCCGGCCGAAGATGCTCGGCGTGGCCAACGCCGTCTCCAGTCGGGCGACGCAGCGGCCCAGCCGGTATGCCACCGATTTGTCGTCGATGAGCCGGTGCCCGTCGCCGTCGGGCCGCGTCACACTCGCCGCGGCCTTGTCCACCGCCTGCGACAGGAAACCGGCCTGGTGCATCATGATTGAGGTGTCCTGCAGTCCGTCGGGGGCGGCGGCGACGGCGCCGTGCTCGACGTTGAGCGGCTCGCGCAGAACGGTCCAGCCACCGTTCACCTCGCCCAGCCGATACTTGTCGTCTACCCGCACATCGCTGTAGTAGACGATGTTGGTCCGATCACCGTCCACCGTGCGGATGCCCTGGATTTCGATGCCCGGCGAATCCAGCGGCACCAGGAACATGGTCAGGCTCTTGTGCTTCGGCTCGTCCGGGGCGGTGTTGGTGATCAGGAAGACGTACTGACAGTTATGGGCGCCGGTGGTGAACATCTTGGAGCCGTTGATGATCCACCCGTCGCCGTCGCGCACGGCGCGGGTCTTACAAGTGGCGATGTCGGAGCCACCTTCGGGCTCGGTGTAGCCCAGGCACAACCGGACCTCGCCGCTGAAGACTTTCGGTAATACCTCGTCGCGTACTTGCGGTGACCCGAACTTGGCCACCGAACGGGCCACCATCGCCGTCGTCCCCCAGGTCACCCAGGGCACGTGTGCACGCCGCTTCTCCAGCTCCCATATGCGCCGCCGCACCCGGGTGAAACCACCTTCGGATTCCGGTTTCCACTCGGCCTCCAAATAGCCTGCCGCGCCGAACTTCAGGTGCAGACCCTCGTCGAAATTGTCGCCCGTCTCGCGGTCCCGTCGCCTGATCTCCTCGGTCATATGGGTATCCAGGAAACTGCGTGCTTCGTCGCGGAATGCCTTGTCGTCGTCCGACAGTTCGACGCGGGAGAAATCCATGATGTCGCCCCTTCCTAGGCCGGCTGCGCCGCGCCCTCGCGGGCGGTCACTATCTCGGCGACCCGTTGCGCCGTGACACCAGGATCACCACCGGCCAGTGGCCATCCCCGGGCGCGCACCAGATACGCCGTCGCCGCGGCTTCGGACGAAACCCCGAGTCCGCCCTGGATGTGAACCGCCATGGTCGCCGCCTTGGCGGCCTCCTCGGCCATGAAAACGAAAGCAGAGGGCGCCAATTCGGGCCGCTCGTCGGGTTCATTGTCCAGAAACCAGGCGGCGCGTCGAGCCAGGTTCCGCCCACCCTGGACGGTGATAGCCATGTTCGCGAGGGGATGGGAGATCGCTTGCAGGGTGGAGATGGGCACGCCCAGCGTGTAGCGGGTCTTGGCGAACTCGGCCGCGATCGTCATGGTCTCCTCCACCAGCCCGACGAGCGCCGCAGCGACCAGCAACCGCCATTCGTCCAGCGCCAGCCGGTACGCCGCCACCGCTTCGCGTCCTTCGGCGACGACCGTACGGGTGTCGGCCGCGGTTGGGTCTACCCACGCCATCGGCAGCCGGCCGATGTTGTCGACCTTCTCGGGGCGGGTCGAGAAGGTCAGCCGCACGACTTCGTCGCCGTCGCGGACGATGATGTGGTCGGCGATCGACCCAGAGGGAATCAACCGCGGACCGCGTCCGGCGTCAAGGCGCGGGTCAAGCGCGGCCAGCTGTTCCCCCTCGGCCACTCCGGCGACCCCCTCACCCAGCGCGCCGAGGCGCCCCAGCAGGCGAGCGGTGCACACATGGTCGATCCATGGAACGGGTGCCAGGGACCGGCCAAGTTCTTCGGCCACCAACGTGAGATCGACCAAGGTGGCGCCGTCGCCGCCGCACGACTCCGGCAGTGCCATCGTGGTCGCGCCCATCCCGCACAACCTTTCCCAGAGGCTTTTGTCGAAGCCGGATGGCTCTGCGGCCCGTACGGTTTCGATCGAGCAGTGGGTCTTGAAGAACTGCTTGTAGGCCTCTTGCAGGGCCACATGGTCGTCGGACAGGCTGTAGTCCAGTCGGCGGAGTTCGAAGCGGTCCATCGTTACTCGTCCTTCCCGAAGAAGAAGTCTCGCGCGTTGTTGTATAGGTAGTTGTCCAGCACCTCGGCGGGCAGGTCAAGGGCACGGGCCTCGGGTATGACCCGGCGCATAGGCAACACCGGCCAGTCCGAGGCGTAGATCACTTTGTTGGGCCCACGGGTGCGCATGTAGTGCAGCAGGCTCTCTGGCAGCCGCTTGGGCGACCACGCCGACGTCATGAGGCGCAGGTTGGCGTACTTCAACAGCAACCGGACGGCCACGTCCCACCACGGGTCGGCGCCGTGAATCATGCACAGCCGCAGTTCGGGGAATCGCACGCACACGCGGTCCAGGTGCATCGGGTGCTGAACCTCCCCGGGTATCGGCGGTCCCGGGATACCGGTGTTGATGCAGAGCGGAAGGTCCAGTTCCGCGCACTTGGCGTAGAGCGGGTAATAGACGGCGTCGCTGGGCGGGTACTGGCCGTCGCCCCAAAAGCTCGGCCCGACTACGGCATAGGCCACCGGCAACTCGCCCGAGATGGCGGTCAGTTCGCGCAGCGACCGCACCGGCCGCAGCAAGTTGGCCCCGCCCATGGCCAGCGCGAACCGGTCCGGCCTGGCTTCGACGAATTTGCGCGCAGTCGTGGACGGGTTGGCAAGCGAGTCCATCAGGATCGCCTTCTGCACGCCCTGTTCGTCCATCTCGGAAAGTAATTCGGAGAGGTCGACCGGGGCAAACATCGACTCGGGGCCCTTGAAGTAATCGTCCCTGACCTTGAGCATCCACGTCGGCTGAGATTCGGCTTCCCCGAAGTGGACGTTCACCAGGCAGTCAATCGCTTTGGTGTTCATGACTTCTTTCGGGGTCGGACGGGACCAGCGCGATCGCCGGAACATGTTGAGTGGCTTGCTCTCTGGCCCAGCGGTAATTGGGCTTGCCGTTCCCGAGGCGTTCGATCTGCTCGACGAAGATGTAGGCCTTGGGCGCCTTGAAATGCGCCAGCTGCGTCGTGCATGCGCCGTAGAGCGCGTCCTGAGTGAGGCAGGCGTCGGCGTGCGTTGCGACGAGCGCGACGACCTCTTCTCCCCACCGCTCGCTCGGGCGCCCTACGACCAGGGCATCGACGACGCCCGGCTGTGCTCGCAGCACTTCCTCGACTTCTTCGACGAAGACCTTTTCGCCGCCGGTGTTCACGACCAGCGAATCGCGGCCGAGTAGGCGAATGGTGCCATCGGGTTCGAGAGATGCCCGGTCGCCGGGGATCACCACCCGCTGTCCCTCGATCTCCGGAAAGGTCCGCTGCGTGGCCCCGGCATCGCCGAAATACCCGAGCGGAATCCGGCCCGTTCGGGCGGCCCAGCCGACCTCCTGCTCACCGGGCCGTAGGAACCGACTCCGGTCGGCCGACACCACGGTCGCCCCCTCCCTGGGCTGGAAGGTCTCGCTGGCGTTCCCTTCACGGCTGTGTCCGAATGCCATGTTGCCGCTCTCGGAGGATCCGTAGCCCTCGATGATGGTGATGTGCGGCAGGCATTCCATCAGTGCGCGTTTGTGTTTCGCGTTGGTCGCGGCCCCTCCGGTGCCGATCGCGTTCAGCGAGGACAGGTCGTAAGAGCGCGCGCGCAGCTCGGCGATCAGCGGCCCGGCGTAGGCGTCGCCCACCATGGTCATCATGCCCACCTTCTCGCGTTCGGCGGTTTCCCACACCGACCGTACGTCCAGCTTGTTGCGGTCGTCGTAGAGCACCACCGGCAGGCCGGCACAGAGCGCGGCGAAGGCGGTCCACATTCCGGCGGCGTGCATGAGCGGAGAGACGGCGAACCAGGGTTGCCCGCCCCCGGCGACTTTGTCGTGAATCTCGGTGACGCTGGCATGGTCGGCGCCCACCATCGACGACACGTACATGTCGCTCTGTCGCCACAACACACCCTTGGGGCGTCCCGTCGTTCCGCCGGTACACATCATGATGAGGTCATCCGGTGAGCCCGCGTCCTCGCGATCGGGGCCGGCGGCCGCCAGCACATCGTCGAACGAGATCGCCTTCGGCAGTTGGGGAACGGTACTGCCGTCGTCGATGGATATCAGCAACTCCGTGCCGGTCGGGGGCAGGACGTCGGCGAACCGCGCGCCGAGCGAGCGGTGGTAGATGATGCCTCGAGGGCGCACATAGTCGAGCAGGTCGCGGATTTCCCGCGGCGAGTAGTGGTGATTGACGTTGACCGGGACGGTGCGCGCCTTGAGGCATCCGATCACCATGTCGGGGTAGAGGTCGTTGTACATGATGAGCGCGATCCGATCCTGGCCGCACTCCCAGCGCTGCAACTCATCGCGCGGGGCGTAGACACCGAATCCCTTGCCCTCGAGGTAGTTCGCCAACCGGTTGGTGCGGCGCGCGGATTCGGCAAAGGTGCTTTTGCGGTCTCCGCACACCGTCATCAGGCGGTCGGGCACCACGTCGGCAATGGCGTCGAGAACGGCGCCCACGGTCCATTCACTCATCGTGCGGGCGGCTAGACGGCCGACGCGACGGGGACGCCGAGCAAGTCGAGGGCGTTGTCGCGCATCACTTTACGGACATCATCTTCGCTGAAGCCGTTGAGCTCCTCGGCGAACGACACCGGCGTCTCGAGACCCTCGCCGTGCGGCCAGTCGGAACCGAACAAGATCTTGTCGATGCCGATGACATCGGCAAGCTCCACCAGGTCGTCCTCGTAGTAGGGGGCGATCCACACGTTGTTGCGCAACTGCTCCACCGGATCCTCGGGAAACTCGCGGGGCTGGGTGTTGGCCGCCTTCTTCAGCCGCTTGATCAGCCGATGGACGAAGTATGAGCCGTTCTCGATGCTGACCGCTTTCAATTTGGGATGACGGGTGAACACGCCGTGCACGATCATCGATGCCATCGTGTC
The DNA here is from genome assembly GCF_001672665.1 of Mycobacterium sp. E2238. Classification (NCBI taxonomy): domain Bacteria; kingdom Bacillati; phylum Actinomycetota; class Actinomycetes; order Mycobacteriales; family Mycobacteriaceae; genus Mycobacterium; species Mycobacterium sp. E2238. Next base: position 12,930 of record NZ_LZKF01000255.1, read on the forward strand.
GTGGATGGCGCGGTCGTCGAGGAGCACGTTATCCAGCGGGTCCTTCGCGCCAAACCCCTCGAACGTCGCCTTACCGCCCCACGCCGCCGCGATGTGCAGATAGCCGCTGTCGCTGAGGTGGAATCCGACCGGGACTCCGGCCTCGGCCAGCCGGGCCCAGACTGGGTCATGGCTGGGATGACCCAACGAGCGCGGTTTGACCAAACCGGGCACCGGCGCAGGGCGCACCAGCACCAGCTTGGCGCCGCGTCCCAGCACGAACTCCACCTCTTCGAGCGCCTTTGCCGGGTCGGCCAGCGAGACGATCGGCGCGGCAATGATGCGGTGGTCGGGCCGGTCGAAGCCCCAGTCCTCGTCGAGCCATAGGTTGAACGCGTGCACCGACGCCATCGTCGCCTCGATGTCGTGTTTGAGCGCCTCCTCGACCCCGCATGCGAAAGTCGGCAGCATGAACACCGTTTCGACGTCCTGTGTGTCCATCACCGCCACCCGCGCGTCGCGGTTCTGGTACTCCGGGTGGTCGGCGAGGCGCTCGACCTTCATCAGTGACGCCGGATCGACGCCTTCGGGAATCTCCCCGCGGAACAAGAGATCCAGGCAGCCGGGCACGATGATCGGGTCGAAGGTGGGATTGGGAACGAAATGGTTGACCCGACCCCCGATCACGGCCAAGGTGCGCTTGCCCTGACTGACCATCTGGACGCCGCGGCTCTTGAACGCCCTGTCGAGGTGCCGGGTGAAGGCGTCCAGGGGCTCGTAGTAGTGGTTGTCGACGTCAATCGCCTTGTAACCCAAATTGGCCATGATCTTCCTTTCCGGCGGTACCGGCGAGCGCTAAGCGTCGGTCGAGTCGAGCGAGGGGAACTGCGGGGGCCGCTTCTCGAGGAAGCTGGTGATGCCTTCGATGACGTCCGGCCGCGGCATCGCTTCGCGCAACAGGATTTCGGCGCGTGAGGTGGCGTCCACGACATCGCGCGTGGCGTCACCGTAGACCTGCCTCTTGATCACTTCCATGGACGCCGGCGAACAATTGCGGGCAATGTCCTCGGCGTATTCCAACGCGCGCTTCATCAGATCTTCGGGCGCGACCACCTCCTTGACGAGGCCGAGCTCGGCGGCCTCTTCGGCGAGGAAGGTGCGCCCGCTCAAAAGCAGATCCAGGGCGACGCCCCACGTGGTGAGGCGCGGCAGGATCCAGGAGATGCCGAACTCCGCGATGAGCCCGCGCCGCGCGAAGACCGCGGCGAACTTGGCGCCGGCGGCCGCGAACCGGACGTCACACATGAGCGCGTGGGTCAGGCCGATGCCGACGCAGGCGCCGTTGATGGCCGCAATGACGGGCTTGCGCAGCGTGGTCACGAAATGCGGTGGGCGTTCGCCGACCAAGTCGGCGAGGCTGGTTTGACTCGCCCTCTCCATCGTGTCGCCATAGGTGGGCGCGGAACTCGGCGTGCCCAGATACGCGCCGGCGCAGAAACCCCTGCCCCGCCCGGTCAGCACGATCACCCGGATGGCCGGGTCCTGTTCGGCGCGGTCGATCGCGGAGTAGAAGCCGGCGGCGATGTCTGGACCCCAGGCGTTGAGACGGTCCGGTCGGTTGAAGGTCAGAATCGCGACGCCGCTGCCGGTGGCCTCGTAGAGCACTGCGTCCTCGGAAGCGCCGTCGCTGCCGGACATCTCCCCCGGTACCTCCTCGTCGTTCGCATACCGGATTGCGCGATATTTTGTACGCATACTGTATACCTATCGGTACCGTTTTCCACAACCGCCGCCATGCCCCTGCGGACCCCGGCCGAACAGCGGATATCTGTCTACTGAAGCGCGCTCCTTAGCCGCGGAATATGGGCCGCCGATCGGCCCGTATCGCCCAGTGTGGCGAGCACCACGCCCACACCAGGTTTTCTTCGACCACCGATTTGGGAAAGCGAAGAAAGATACCCGATACCAGGGAGGGGAAACGCAATGGTTGACATCAAGAGTGGCCCGGTCGAGGCGGTCCAGGGCATCGTCCAGGCGGTCTTCGGCAAGGCCAAGGAGATCATCGGCACGATCATCGGCCGCAACGATCTAGTGAACGAGGGCCAGGCCCAGCAGGACAAGGCCGACGCCCAGCGCAACGCGGCCAAGAAGGAAGCCGCGGCCGAGAAGGCCCGGGCCAAGGCCAAGACGGCGGAGGCGCGCCAAAAGGCCGAACAGCAGTAAGGTACGAGGGGTGGCAAGGGCCCGGTCACCGGCTGGTGGCCGGGTCCTTGCGCGTCAGTCGACTTCTGGCACAGGCCTTTTGCCGAGCCGCTACGCTCCGACGAGCCCGAGGCGGCGATACGCCTCCTCGATCTGTGACTTGGCCTCCGGCGGCAATTCCGCTTGCGGTGGCCGGGAATGCGGATACTCGCCTATCGGCAATCCGAGCAGCGAGGCGGCGTACTTGAACGCGCCAGCCCAATGAGTGAAGTAATCGGCCCGCCCCGGATAACAGGTCCACCAGGATCCGACGTCGAGGTCGAACTGGTCCAGTCCCGACTCACGACCGAAATCCATCGCCTCGATCAGCTTGTCGCTTTGCACCAAATCCCAATAATGGGAGAACAATCGCCGCTGCGGAGTCTCGAACAGGTAGCCCGCGGTGCCCAGCTGGGCCGGACAGACGATCCCGTCGCGCAGCCACCCCGCGCGATAGACCGTCTTGTCGCATTCCCAGAGCACCAGGCCGGGCGCCAGCTGGTGCAACATGCGGCTACTCGCCGGCCGGAAGGCGCCCTCCTTCGTGGCGCACACCGCGGGCACCTCGTCGTAGATCCGTGCGCTCTCGACTGCGGTTAGCACGTACCCGGACGACGGTGAGTTGAACATGCCCAGGGCGATGTCGGTGCGGGCAGCGATGTACTTGAAGAATCGCAACACCCCCTCGCCCCCGTGCGCCTCCATCATCGGCGTCTGGATGTAGGCGATGTCGGCACCGGCCTCTTGGGCGTGCAGCGTCAAGTCCAGACAGTCCTTCGCCGCCATCGCCGCCGTGCAGGCTTGCACCACGACATCGGGGTTGACGGCGCGAGCTTCCTCGATCGCCACCTCCAGCAAGCGTTTTCGCTCGTCGAGGGTCAGCGACCAGAATTCGGCGAGCCCACTGGTGCACCACAACATCGGGTGCCCAAGGTCGCCGACGCAATACCGGACCAGCGTCCGGTAGGCCTCCCAGTCGATGTCGTCACCATCCGGGCCGCAGAACGGGGTGTACAGCGAGTCGCCGATTCCCCGCAAGGCCCCGCGCGCCCAGGCGCGCGCCTCACTTGCCGTCGCCACCGTCGACTCCTTCCCATCAGCCGAACTTTCTTCCATCCCGGCGGTTAGGTGAAGTCCGAACCACCGTCGACGTTGATGTTCGCCCCGGTCATGTACGAGTTGCGCCGCGACGCGAGGAAGGCGACCACCGGCCCGATCTCCTCCGGTAGTCCCGCCCGGGGCATGTGCGCGGGATGGCCAAAGTGCTTGGCAATGGCGTCCATTAGCGCGTAGGGGTCGCCGCCGTCGACTCCTACCGACTGCGCCCAGCCGACCAGCGACTCGGACGCGATGGTGCCTGGCGACACCACGTTGACCAAGATCTCGTCCTTGGCCAACAGCAACGACAGATTCTTGGAGACGCTTGTCAGCATCGCCTTGGCCGCCGTGTAGGCGGGCAGCATGACGCTCTGCCGCTGGGTCGAGTGCGCCGAGAAGTTGACTATCCGCGCCCATTGCGCCTTACGCAGCAGCGGAAGTGCCGCGCGGACGCAGCGCACCATGCCCATCACGCCGTCTTCGACGGCTTGGCGCCACTGCTCGTCGGTCAAATCGTCGAAAGTGCCCGCCGCGCCCGGCCCGACCGTATTGACAAGAACATTGAGTTCGCCGCCCCATCGCCGCGCGAGGTCGGCGAATGTTTCGTCGACCTGCCCCGCGTCACCGATGTCCGCGACGAGACCGACGGCATCCGCGCTTCCGCGTGCGGTCAGATCCGCGACCGCGGAGTCGAGTGCATCACGGCTGCGGCCGACCACCGCCACCCGGGCACCCTCGTCGGCGAGGCATCGTGCCGCCGCCAAACCCATCCCGCGGCTGCCGCCGACCACCACCGTTGCGGCATGCGCCAGACCTAAATCCATGGCAATTCCCGTGGCTCATCGGGGGACTCGATCAATGGCCTGTGCCCGGTCATCTTCGCCCGTCCAGCCTTCGTTACCAAAAAGCCTACGATAGGTATTACAGTAGCAGATGAAAAATTGCAGAGAAGCCGAGTTGACGGTCCTCGTCGAGCGGCAGAAACGCCAGCGTATGCGCAGGTGAGCTCGCACAGCTCTCCGACCGTATGCACAGGATACATCGTGATGGAGGTGCCCGTAGTGGCAAAGCAAGCTACTGCCGATAGGCGGCAACGGCGCGAACGCGGATCCATCAATCCCGATGACATTATCAGTGGCGCATTCGAACTCGCGGAGCAAGTATCGATCGACAACTTGAGCATGCCGCTGCTCGGCAAACATCTGGGCGTCGGGGTGACCAGCATCTACTGGTACTTCCGCAAGAAGGACGACCTGCTCAACGCGATGACCGACCGCGCCTTGAGCAAGTATGTGTTCGCCACCCCCTACGTCGAGGCCAGCGACTGGCGCGAGACGTTGCGCAACCATGCGCGCCTGATGCGTAAGACGTTCATGGGCAACCCAATTCTGTGCGACCTGATTCTGATTCGTGCCGCGCTCAGCCCGAAGGCGGCGCGGTTGGGCGCCGAGGAGATGGAAAGGGCGATCGCCAATTTGGTCGAGGCCGGCCTGTCGCCCGAAGATGCCTTCGACACCTACTCGGCCGTCTCCGTCCATGTCCGCGGCTCGGTGGTGCTGCAGCGGCTGTACGAAAAGAACCAATCCACCGACGAGGGTGCGCGTGCCATCGAGGACGCCGTGGCCATCGATCCCGAGAAAACCCCCCTGCTCGCGCAAGTAAGCCGGATCGGTCACCGCATCGGCGCACCCGACGAAACCAATTTCGAGTACGGGCTCGGTTGCATCCTCGATCACGCCAGCCGGTTGATCGAGGAGGGCAAGGGATCGAAGGCCGGCAAGCCGACGCCGTCACGGCAACGCAAGGCGGCCAAGTCGTCTGGGCCGCGGGCACGTACCAAGGCCCCCGCCGGGCGCTAGCTAACCACGAATCGGGTTATTAGGCTTCGGGTTTGGGCACCTCAAAGTATTCATCGCGGAGCCGGAATGCTTCCTTCGTGCCGTGCTGGGCGCGGGCTTTGACGAAGTTGAACTCGTCCGGCCCGAATTGCAGGTTGGTGCCGAAGGCGTGGAAGAGGTAGCTGGCGACTTCCTCACCCTGGTACGCCTGGCTCTGTTCGACGAGACGGAACGCCTCCTTGGCGATCACCACTCCGTCGGCGGGCATCTTTGCCGCCTTCTCGGCCCAGTACCGCGCACGCGCCCCGACGGCGGCTGAGTCGCAGGTGTCGGTGAAAATTCCAAGGTGCTCGAGCTCGCCGGCCTCGATGACGTCACCGGTGAGCAGTAGACGCCGGGCCAGTACTGGCCCCAGCCGGTGGAAGAACATGTGCAGGCTGCCGAGCGCGGGGCCGAGGAAGCGGGTCGCCGGCATGCCGATCTTCGTGTCACGCGCTATCACGGAGATGTCGGTCATCAGTGCCATCTCGAACCCGCCGCCGAGTGCATACCCGGCGATCTCTCCCACTGTCACCTTGGGAAAGCCCATGAAGTTGTGGTAGAAGCCAAAAGACTTGCGGTCCACGGCGAGTCGTCGGCGCTGGCTGGGGCGGCGTTTGGGCGACGGGTCGTCGCCCGGTTGGCTCTGCTTGCCGTACCAGCCGTACGCGTTGTTCATGTCGGCCCCGGTGGAGAAGACGCCACCAGCCCCGCGCAACAGCACCACCGTGAGGTCGTCGTCGTCGGCCACCCGGTCCAGACAGCGGGCGACGGCCTCGCGCATGGCGGCGTCGTAGGAGTTGTGTTGCGCGGGATTGTTGAGCGTGATCGTCGCGATACGCCGGTCGCGGTCGACCTCGAACAGCACCCGATCGTCCTGGGCGCTCAAGGCAGTCATGTGTCGGACTCCTTTCGCCGCCTGCCGAATTGGAACCCGGCCAGCTTTTCCGGTGGGGACGCCAATGTGCTCACCTCGCCGGTGCAGAGCACCTCGTCGTCGAGCAGCAGCCGCGCTGTCGATACGACGCCGCGCTCGCTCTGCGAGCGAGCGATGTCGAACCGCAGCTCGGTCAGCACGGGCGTCGGACGGCGAAACGCGACCGCCAGCGACCGCGTCTTGCCGGACAGGCCCGTGACGCAGTTGTGGTGCTGGATGACGCAGTCAATGAAGACGGCCAGGAAACCGCCGTGCACCAATCCCGGCGGGCCCTCGTAAACCAGGGGGAAGTTCACCCGCCCGGTCGCCTTGTCGGCATCGAGGTGATCGAACAGATACTCGGGAAAGCACGGGTTGTAGGCGCCGATGTCGGTGGCGTGGTTGAGATAGACGCGCCGGGGATCGTCGGGGATGTCACCGATCCGCGGCGCGTTGTCCTCCGGCGCAACGGCGGACAGCTCACGCTCCCACTGCGCGAACTTCTCCACCATGGTGTCGACCGTCGGATGCGGATGCTCGAGTGCCAACAACAGCGAACTCAGGCGCCGCATGGCGCCGGCGGCAGCCACCGTCTGGGCCAGGGGCCGCTCGCCGAATGTGGCATCGCCGGCGCCCGGCGCCTCTGGTGCGGCCCGCCCCTCCGCTCGCCCTCCCTGCAAGGCCATGCTTGTCTCTTTTCGCTCGGGTTCCGGCCCGGCTATTTCCGGCGGCAGCGTACCCTGCTAACTTATACAGCGTATCAATCGTATTGCCTACTGTATGGGTAACCGTATCGGCAGAAAGGCCGGATTCGACGGTGAGTCAGGAGGCCGACACGGCCGGTGCCGACGGTGCGGTGACGGTGCACCGGGACGGCGCCGTGTTGCGGCTCACGCTGGATCGTCCATCCCGGCGTAACTCGTTGAGCCAAGCAATGATTGGTTCCATGATCGGAACATTGACCGATGCCGCCGCCGACGATTCGTTGCGCGCGGTTCTCATCAGGGGTGGCGACGACTTCTGCGCCGGAGTGGATTGGATAGCCACCAACGGCCGGCAGCGCCCTCGCACCGGCGATCTTGTGCGGCGGATCCCCCATGCCGCGCACCGCCTGATCGAGCTGGTGGCGAGCATCCAGCTGCCAGTGCTCTGTAGCGTGCGGGGATGGGCCGCGGGGTTTGGCTGCAATCTCGCGCTGGCAGCCGACTTCACCGTCGCCGCCACCGACGCGGTGTTCTGGGAGCCCTTCGTGGACCGGGGCTTCAGTCCCGACTCGGGCGCCACCTGGCTGCTGCCCCGGCTGGTCGGCCTGGCCCGGGCCAGGCGAATGTTGTTGCTCGGCGAGAAGGTCGGCGCGAAGGACGCGGCCGACTGGGGATTGATCCACCAAGCGGCAGCTCCCGCCGAGCTCGACGGCGCCGCAGAGGAATTGCTCGAGCGGCTGGCTTTCGGCCCGACCGCGGCGATCGGCTTGACCAAGCAGGCCCTGAGCTTCGGCCAACATGCCACGCTGAGCCAAGCCATGACACAGGAGCTGTTCAATCTCGAACTATCTTGCCGGACAGCGGATTTCAAGGAAGGTCTGGAAGCTTTCCGGCAGCGAAGGGCACCGAAATTTCAGGGCCGATGAGGGAGCAGGATGCCTACTGACTCGTTCGACACCATCAACTACGACGTCGACGGGCATACCGCCACTATCACACTGAACCGGCCGGATGCCCTCAACGCCCTCAGCCCGCACATGATCACCGAGCTGCGGGCCGCCTACGACGAGGCCGAGAACGACGACAAGGTGTGGCTGACCATCGTGACCGGCACGGGTCGCGCGTTCTGCACGGGCGCCGACGTCAAGGCCATTCCCGAAGACGGCAAGGTGATCTACGAACGCCCGTATCTGTCGACCTACGACCAATGGGAGGCACCGCAGGAGGGCACCCCGCCGTTTCGCACGGCCGCCAAGCCCGTGCTCGCCGCGGTCAACGGGCTGTGCTGTGGTGCCGGCATGGACTGGGTCACCACATCGGACATCGTGATCGCCTCGGACCAAGCAACTTTCTTCGATCCGCATGTGAGCATCGGGCTGGTGGCCGGACGCGAGATGGTGCGGCTGTCGCGGGTGCTGCCCCGCTCGATCGCCCTGCGGATGGCGTTGATGGGCAAGCACGAGCGGATGAGCGCACAGCGCGCTTACGAACTCGGTTTGATCAGCGAGATCGTCGAGCACGACCGGCTTCTCGACCGGGCGCGCGAGATCGCCGAGATCGTCAACTCCAATGCGCCGCTGGCGGTTCGGGGCACCCGGTTGGCCATCGTCAAGGGCCTCAACGTTCCGCTGCACGAAGCCGAGATCATGGCCGAGACGTTCCGCGAACGCGTGCTGCGCACCGAGGACGCGGCCGAGGGACCCAAGGCTTTCGCGGAGAAGCGCAAGCCCGATTGGCAATGTCGATGACGTTCGAGACCATCCTGCTCGAGGTGGACGCCACCGATCGGGTCGCGACGATCACGCTGAACCGGCCGGCGCAGCTGAACGCGTTCAACCGCACCATGTGCGAGGAGATGACCCGCGCCTGGCGCATGGTCAAACTCGACGAGTCGGTCAACGCGGTGGTGCTGCGGGCCGCCGGCGACCGCGCGTTCAGCGCCGGGTTGGATATCAAAACGCCCTACGGTCAGCCCGAAAACGTCTGGAACCACGAGGATCCCGGCGAGGCGCTGAGCCCCAAGTGGCAGAAGATGTGGAAGCCGGTCGTCTGCGCCGTCCAGGGCCTGTGCACCGCGGGCGCGTTCTACTTCATCAACGAATCCGACGTGGTCATCTGCTCGCAGGACGCCACCTTCTTCGACTCGCACGTTTCCGCCGGACTGGTCTGCGCATTGGAGCCGATCGGCCTGATGAGGCGCATCGGCCTCGGCGAGACGTTGCGCATCGCGCTGATGGGCAACGACGAGCGGGTCAGCGCGGACACCGCGCTCCGGATCGGGCTGGTGTCGGAAGTGGTCCCCACCGAGCAACTCTGGGACCGCGCGCACGAGATCGCCACGACCATCGCTGCGAAGCCGCCGACCGCGACCCAGGGCACGGTGAAGGCGATTTGGGAGTCGCTCGACAAGCCGTATCGCGCGGCAATGGAGCAGGGCCTGATCTACACCCGGCTCGGTAACCCGCTCGGCGCGGCGGAGCTAGCCGCCCAGCGGAACGCCGGCGACGGCGCCACCCGCACGCCGAAAACCCGCTGATGGCTCCGCACCCGCTCAGTCAGCGCATCGCCGACGTCCTCAACCTGGACCCGGACGCGCACGCGATCGAGTTTGACGGCCAATGGATTTCGTGGTTCAGGGTCCGCGCCATGGCAGAGGCCATCGCCGCGCATACCGCCGGTGGCGAGGTGGGGATGCTGCTGCGCAACCGCCCCGGTCAGGTGGCGGCCTTTCTCGGGGTGCTGCTCGGCGGCGGCACCGTCGTCGTCATCAACCCGTCGCGCGGTGACCAGCGCACACAAGCCGACATCGCCGCGCTGCGGCTGCCGCTGATCATCGGGGAACACGACGACCTGACGGCACTCGTGCGCCCGACGACCGACACGAGCACGGTGGAGATCTCGGGCCGATTAGACGATCCCGAGGAAGCCTGCCTGACAGTTCCGCCGGCGCGAGGGAACGGCCTCCGGCCCGGCGTGGCGGTGCGCATGTTGACCAGCGGTACGACGGGTCCGCCCAAACGAATCGACCTCGGCTACGACATGCTGGCGCGCAGCGTGATGGGCGCTGAGGCCGACCGCCCCCCCGCGCCCACCGAGCTGCGGCGCGGCGTAGCGATCGTCAACTCGCCGCTGGTGCACATCGGCGGCGTGTTCCGCGTGTTGCAATGCATCGCCGAGGCCAGGCCGTTCGCGCTGCTCGAGCGATTCGAGCTGAACGCGTGGGCCGAGGCCGTGCGCAGGCATCGGCCGCGCACGGTCTCGCTGGTACCCGCCGCCCTGCGGACGGTGCTGCACTCCGACGTGCCGAGGGCGGACCTGGAGAGCATCCGCGCCGTCACCTGCGGCACGGCCCCACTGGCGGCCGACGACGCCGATGCCTTCACCGAGAAGTATGGAATCCCAGTGTTAACCTCCTACGCCGCAACCGAGTTCGGCGGCGGCGTGGCCGGCTGGACCCTACCTGATTACCAGCGATATTGGCCCACCAAGCGGGGTAGCGTCGGCCGCGCCAACCCAGGCGCGCAACTCCGGGTGGTCTCCGACGACGGCACGCCGCTCGGCCATGACCGGATCGGTCTGCTCGAAGTCAAGCCGGGACAACTGGGGCCGTCCGCCCAGTGGATGCGGACCACGGACATGGCGCGCATCGACGCGGACGGCTTCGTCTGGATCGTCGGCCGGGCCGACCAGGCGATCATCCGCGGCGGGTTCAAGGTCATGCCCGACGACGTGCGCACGGCCCTGGAGAGCCACCCCGCGGTGGCCGCGGCGGCGGTCGTCGGGCGGCCCGACCCGCGCCTCGGCGCAACGCCGGTCGCCATGGTGGAACCGCGCGAGCCCGCCTCCGTCGAATCCGACGCACTGGTGGACTATCTGCGAACCCAGCTGGCGCGCTATGAGATTCCCACCGAAATCGCGATCGTCGAAGCCATCCCGCGAACAGCGTCGGGAAAAGCCGATCTGGGTGCGGTCCAGAGATTCTTCAGCGCAGCCGCCCACAGCGACCATGCGCGGTGACACCGCGACCGTCGCCGAGGTCCTGACCCACCAGGCCCGCTCGCGTGGTGACCATCCGCTACTTGTCTGCGACCGCGACCGCATCAGTTACCGGGAGGCCGAGGTTCGCTCGGCAGAGCTCGCCCGCGGGCTGATCGCCGTCGGGGCCGGCAAGGGCTCCCATGTGGGCCTGCTCTACCCCAACGGGCCCGAGTTCGTCGTCGCGATGCTGGCGGCGGCGCGGATCGGTGCCGTGGTGGTGCCCTTCTCGACATTCGTCACCGTCCGCGAGATGCGCGAGCAGCTGCGCGACAGCGACGTCGAAATCCTCCTGGGTGCAGCGGCTTTCCGTAGCCACGACTACGTCCAGCGGCTCAAAGAGGTGCTGTCGGACCCTGAGTTCGAACCCGGCCGTCGCCTGTTCTCCCCCGCCGCGCCCCAACTGAGGGAGGTCGGCATCGGCTACCGGCCGGGGGCTGCGGGCCGTATCCGCGACATCGAGCGGTTCTATCGGCTGGCCGGGACGGTGGCCCCCGAGCTGCTCGCGGCAACGCAAGACGACGTCCACGGTTGCGATCCCCTGGCCATCGTGTACACGTCGGGGTCGAGCAGTGCCCCCAAGGGGGTCGTGCATACGCACGCGGCGTTGCTCGGACACCAGCGGAACCTCAACAGGATCCGCGGTTTGACGGCCGAGGACAAGCTGTTCTGCAATTCGCCCTTCTTCTGGATCGGCGGCTTCGCGTTCGGGTTGCTCGCGACGTTGGTCGCCGGGTCGACGCTGGTGTGCTCCAACGCCGCCGATCCCGGCGAGACGCTCGACTTGCTCGAAGCCGAAAAACCCAGCATGACCAATGGTTTCAGCGCCGGCATCGCACACCTGGCCGATCATCCAAGCTTCCCGCGACGGGATTTGTCATCGCTGCGGCGCGGCAACCTGTACCCCATCATGGCGGACGACGTCCGACCGGGCGACCCGGAACTACGGCACAACATGCTGGGCATGACCGAAGCCGGCAGCATCGTGTTGATCAGCGACGACGAAACCGATCAACCCGAGAGCCGGCGCGGATCGTTTGGCAAGCCGGCACCCGGCTTCGACACCAGCATCATCGACACCGAAACCGGACTTCGGGTCGGCGTCGGCGAGGTCGGGGAACTGTGCATCCGCGGACCGTACGTGATGCAGGGCTACTACCGACGCAGTCGCGAGGAGTGCTTCGACGCCGACGGCTGGTTCCACACCGGGGATTCGGTTCGTACCGACGCCGACGGATTCTTCTACTACCTCGGCCGGATCAGCACGATGATCAAAACGGCCGGCGCCAACGTATCGGCGGACGAGGTGGAGCGGGCCATCGGCAGGGTCACCGGCGGGTTGACGGCCCACGTCGTGGGTGTCCCCGATGTCCAACGCGGAGAGCTGGTCGCGGCGGTCGTGGTGGTCCCGGACGGCGCCGCGTTGGATGAGGCGGCGCTGCGCGATGGGCTCAAGGCGGAATTGTCGGCGTACAAAATTCCGCGGCGGTTTATCGCCGTATCGCGCTCCCAACTGCCGTTGCTCTCCAGCGGCAAGGTGGACACCCGCGGACTGAGAGCGCTCTTCGATGCCTGACACCATCGACGGACTCGTGCGGCTCCGCTCCGAGCACGACGGCGACACACCGATGGTCATCGACCCTACGTCGCGGATCAGTTATCGCGAACTCGAACTCACCACACGCGAATTGGCCGCGGTGTTCGTCGAAGCCGGTGTGGGCAAGGGCGCCCGGGTGGGCCTGATCATGCCCAATTGCACTCGTTGGGTGCAGGTGGCTGCCGCGCTGACCCGCATCGGTGCCGTGCTGGTACCGCTGAGCACCCTGCTGCAGGCCGGTGAGCTCGCCGCGCAGCTGCGTGTCGCGGCCGTGCAATTCCTGGTCAGCGTCGACGAATTCCGCGGTCATCACTATCTCGATGAGCTCGAGCAGCTGCGACCCGAACTTCCTGCCTTGCGTCAGGTCTGGACGACCGACCGGCTCGCCGACGCCACCGCCGGCGAGCCGGTGCGCCGGATCGTCGATGCCATGACTGAGACGGTCACGGCCGCCGACCCTTTGGTCATCATGTTCACCTCCGGCAGCAGTGGGGCCCCCAAGGGCGTCCTCCACTCTCACGGCAGTGCACTGGGGGCCGTACGGTCGGGCCTGGCCGCGCGCTGCATCACCGCCGACACCCGGCTCTACCTGCCCATGCCGTTCTTCTGGGTGGGCGGCTTCGGCAGCGGAATCCTGTCCACGCTGTTGGCCGGTGCCACCCTGGTGACGGAGGAGATCCCGCGTCCGGAGACCACGCTGCGCCTGCTGGAAGCCGAGCAAGTGACGCTGTTTCGCGGCTGGCCGGACCAAGCGGAGGCGTTGGCCAGGCACGCCGCGACGGTCGGCGCCGATCTGTCGGCCCTGCGGCCGGGAAGCCTGCAGGCACTGCTCCCGCCCGAGCAGCGGGCCCGGCCCGGCGCTCGGGCCACGTTGTTCGGCATGACCGAGGCATTCGGTCCATACTGCGGCTATCCCGCCGACACCGATATGCCCGAGACTGCTTGGGGCAGCTGCGGAAAGCCGTTCGGCGGCATGGAGGTTCGCATCGTGGATCCCGACAGCGGCGAGCCCGTGCCGGAAGGCGCCGTCGGCATGATCCAGATTCGCGGACCTCATACGCTGCGCGGCATCTGCGGTCGCAGCCGAGAAGAACTGTTCACCGTCGACGGGTTCTACCCGACCGGCGACCTGGGCCACCTCGACGGCGAGGGATTCCTGTTCTACCGCGGACGTTCCGACGACATGTTCAAGGTCAGCGGCGCCACCGTCTATCCCAGCGAGGTGGAACGCGCGCTGCGGACCATCGACGGGGTCCATAGCGCCTATGTCACCAGTGTGCCCGGAACGGCGGGCGAACGGGTGGGCGCGGTTGTGGTGTGCGACGGCTCGGCAACCGCTGACCGACTGACTCGGGACGCGCGAAAGCTGCTGAGCGCCTTCAAGGTACCGACGGTCTGGCTACTGCTGGAATCCGACGACGACATCCCGCGCGGCGGCACAGGCAAAGTCGACACCGGGAGGCTGCGAGAGATGTTGACCGACGCGAATCAGCGTTAGGAAACCCGGGTCCAGGGTTGACAGTTCTGCGACTCGAAGGCCTTGACCGACGTGTTGATATTGGCGTACATAGGGCCGATCGAGGTATTCGTCTGAAGTACGTGGTCCTTGTTCGCATCGGGCGTGCTGTAGGTGAACCACGAGCACATCGAGTCCTGGGTTGGCACGTTGTTGATCCAGACGCCGAAGGCCGAACCCGAGCCACCCGTGTGGTAAAGGCCCGGTGCGATGTCGGGGCCCACGACAAACACGCCGTTGCCGGGGATCGGGTCCAGTGGGTCGCCGACGGCCGGGGGTGCGAGAGCTATCGCGACCACGGCTACACCGAAGATGGCCGACGTGCGGATCGTTCGGGGCACTTTTCCTCGCTTATGTCGTTGCCCCCTCCCAGGCAGAATATGCCGAAGCGCATCCGGGAAACAACAGTTAGCCCGAGGCCGGACGGCTCACGTCCATGACCACCCCGCGCGCGGTGAGGTGATCGATCAGCGGGACCGCGCCGGCGGCCAGATGTTGTGACATCGCCGCGCGGGCAAGCTGGTCGTCACGTTTTTTCAGTGCGGACAGAATGCGCCGATGGTCCCTCATCGACTGTTCGGGCCAACCTTCGATGGCCGGAAACACCGATTCCGGTGCGTAGCGGGTGATCTGCGACATCAACTGGGCGAGCTTCGGCGAGTCCGCGGCAACATTGATGGCGCGGTGGAATTGGTGATTGAGACGCACCGTCCGCTCGTCGTCATCGCCGGCGTAGGCGTCTTCGAGTTCCGCCTGAATCTGTTTGAGTTCGCGCAGTTGGTCGTCGGTGATGTTGATCGCGGCCCGCGCCGCGAGTTCACCTCCGACGTGAGCCTGCAAGTTCGCGACGTCGGTGACGTCGCGACCCGTCACCGGCAGCACCATGAAACCCCGTCGGGGCTGTTGGTCGATCAGGCCTTCGGCGCGCAGGGCGAAGAGCGCCTCCCGCACCGGTGTGACGCTGATTCCCAACTCGGCGGCCAGTTGATCCAGGCGGACGTAGGACCCCGCGACGTAGGTGCCATCGAAGATTCGTCGACGGATGAAACGTGCGACATCATCCGAAAGTTGCGGTCGCGCAGCGAAACCCGGGATCGTCATCGCTCGGCCTGGTATTCGGCGAGCAGTCGCTTGCTGATGATGTTCTTCTGGATTTCGCTGGTTCCTTCGCCGATCAGCAGGAACGGAGCGTCACGCATCAGCCGCTCGATCTCGTATTCCTTGGAATAGCCGTAGCCGCCGTGGATCCGGAAACTCTGCTGGGTCACCTCGGTGCAATACTCGCTGCACAGGTATTTGGCCATCCCGGCCGCCACATCGTTGCGCTCCCCCGAGTCTTTCAGTCGGGCCGCATTGACCATCATCAGATGTGCCGCTTCGATCTTGGTGGCCATCTCGGCCAGCTGGAATGCGATGGCCTGGTGCTCGGCGATGGGCTTGCCGAAGGTGTGGCGCTGCTGGGCGTAGCGGACCGCGAGCTCGAAGGCGCGGATGCCGACACCGCACGCTCGGGCAGACACGTTCACCCTGCCGACTTCGATGCCGTCCATCATCTGGAAGAAGCCCCGTCCGGGGCTACCGCCCAGAACGTCGTCGGCGCTCGCCTGGTAGCCGTCGAAGATGAGTTCGGTGGTGTCGATCCCCTTGTACCCCAGCTTGTCGAGCTTGCCCGGTATGACCAGGCCGGGCACGACTTCACCGAAACCCGTTGGCTTCTCGACCAAGAATGTGGTCAGGTTCCGGTGCGGCTTGTCGGCCCCTTCGTCGGTGCGAACCAGCACCGCGATCAGCGTCGAGCTCCCGCCATTGGTCAGCCACATCTTTTGGCCGTTGATGGTGTAGTCACCGTCCGGATTGCGTACCGCCCGTGTCCGGATCGCGGCGACATCGGAGCCCAGCTCCGGCTCCGACATCGAGAAGGATCCCCGCGTCTCGCCGGTCGCCATGCGCGGCAGGAACCGTTGCTTCTGCGCATCAGTGCCGTGCTGGCGCAGCATGTATGCCACGATGAAGTGCGTGTTGAGCACTCCGGACACGCTCATCCAACCGCGGGCCAGCTCTTCTACGCACAGCGCGTACGTCAGCAGCGACTCCCCTAAGCCGCCGTACTCGTCCGGAATCATCAGCCCGAACAGGCCCATGTCGCGCATCCGGTCGACAATGTCCTGGGGGTAGGTGTCCCCACGGTCGAGTTCCGCGGCGTTGGGGATGACTTCCTTGTCTACGAATTGCCTTACGGTGGCGATGATTTCGGTCTGGAATTCGGTCAACCCGAGGGTCTGGGCGAGTTTGGTCATGCGCTGTCTTTCCGTATCGGCTTGCTCAGCAAGCGATTGTCCTGGCCTTTGTCAGGCGTTCAATGTCAGTGCTCGTCAATCCCAAACGGCGCTGAAGGACGTCGGCGGTGTCTTGGCCCAAGGCCGGGGCGGGCGTGCCGGCGGGGTGGGCGGAGTCGAACGCGACCGGCATTCCTGGGGCAAAGTAGTCGCCCAGGCCGTCCTGATGCAAGAGGGAAAACATTGGGTTGGCAGTCACTTTCGGGCTCGCCGCGACCTCCGCGAAGGTGCGGTACCGCTCGTAGAGCACCGTGGTGCCCGACAGCGCGTCGGTGATCTCCTCGGCGGTGTGGTCGGCGAACCAGGTGCCCAGGAGGCCGGACAGCACGTCGCGGTATCGGTAGCGGTCACCCTCGGAGCCGAAGTCGACCCCCAGCGCCTCAGCGAGCGCCGCTACCGCGTTGCCGGTGCCCGTCACGTCGACGAGGTCGCGAAAGTGCCGGCGGGTCAGGGTGACAACCATGAACCGGGCGCCGTCGCGGCTGGTGAAGTCCTGTCCGTACTGCCCGTAAATGGCGTTGCCGAGGCGCTGTCGTTGCGTGCCGGTGACTTGGGGCTCGGTCAGCAGACCCAGGTTTCCGGCGGTGGCCAGCGCGACGTCCTCGAGCGCCACGCTGATCCGCGCGCCCGCACCGCTTTCGTCGCGGCGGCGGACGGCGGTGACGACAGCCAGCGCGGCGTACAGGCCGCAGCACACGTCCCACGCCGGCAGCACGTGGTTGATCGGGCCGGCGTGATCGGCAGGCCCGGTGACGAGCGGGAATCCGATGCCGGCGTTGACGGTGTAATCCACTCCGGTGGAACCATCACCACGTCCGAGCAGCTGTACGTGGATGACATCGGGCCGTCTGTTCGTCAATACGTCGTGGTTGAGCCAGGACAGGCCGGCGGCGTTGGTCACGACCACGCCGTCCCCCTCGACGATGAGACGCTGGACCAGCTCTTGCCCGTCGGGAGACCGCAAATCGATGGTGGCCGAGCGCTTTCCCTTGTTCAGCCCGGTCCAGTAGATTGATGTGCCGTCCGCCGCCAGCGGCCACCGGTGAACGTCGGACGCACCGCCGATCGGGTCGATGCGGATCACCTCCGCGCCGAGCTGACCCAGCGTCATGCCGCACAGCGGGGCGGCGACAAAGCTGGACACCTCCACGACGGTGAGACCGCTCAGGGGCCCGGTCACGTCGGGGCGACCCGCTCGAAAACCGCGGCCAGTCCCTGGCCGCCGCCGATGCACATGGTCTCCAGCCCGTAGCGCGCCCGGCGGCGGTCGAGCTCGCGCGCCAGGCTGGCCAGCATTCGCCCTCCCGTCGCACCGACCGGGTGGCCCAGGGAGATGCCGGAACCGTGCACGTTGGTGCGCTCGTGGTCGGCGGCACCGAAATTCCATTCCCGCATGACAGCGAGCGCTTGCGCGGCGAATGCTTCGTTGAGTTCGATGAGGTCGATGTCGGACAGCCGCAGTCCGGCCTTGGCCAGCGCCACCTCGGTTGCCGGCACCGGCCCGATCCCCATGATGTTGGGCGCGACCCCCGCCACCGCCCAGGACACCAGGCGCACCAGCGGCTTCAGACCGTGCTCAGCGGCCTTCTCGGGCGTGGTCACCACGCACATCGACGCCGCGTCGTTCTGCCCGCTGGCATTGCCGGCGGTGACGGTGGCCTCCGAATCCTGGCTCAGCAGCACGGGTTTCAGCTTGCTCAGCGACTCGACCGACGTGTCGGCGCGCGGATGTTCGTCGGTGTCGATCAGTTCCTCGCCGTGGCGGCTGGGCACCGCAACGGGAATGATCTCCTCGGAGAGGATGCCGTCCTTCTGTGCGGCCACCGCGCGCTGATGCGACCGCACCGCCAACTCGTCCTGCTCCTGGCGGGAGATGTCGTACTGGCGGCGCAGATTCTCGGCAGTTTCCAGCATCCCGCCGGGCACCGGATAGTGCCGGCCACCGGCGGTGGTGCGCCCACGGGCCAGCCCGTCATGCACCCGGACGCCGCCGCGGGCGCCGCCCCAGCGCATGTCTGTGGAGTAGAACGCGACGTTGCTCATGCTTTCGCAGCCGCCGGCGATGACGAGATCGTTGTTGCCGCTAGCCACTTGCAGGCACGCCTGGATGACCGCCTGCAGACCCGAGCCGCAACGCCGGTCCACCTGCATGCCGGGAACCGTCACCGGCAGCCCCGAGTCCAGCGCGACGACGCGCCCGATCGCAGGCGCCTCGCTGCTGGGATAGCAATGGCCCAGGATGACGTCTTGCACCGCCTCCGGCGCCAGCCCGGTCCGCTCCAGTAATCCTTTCAGCGCGGCGACGCCGAGGTCGACGGCGGTCAGCGCTTTGAACATTCCGCCGTAGCGCCCGATCGGCGTCCTGACGGGTTCACAGATAACGGCTTCGCGGAGGTCGCTCATAGGTGTCGGCCACCCGTGATTTCCATGACGGTGCCGGTCATGTACGACGAAAGGTCGGACGCCAGGAACAGCGCAACGCTGGCGACCTCGCTGGGCTCACCGGCCCGGCCCATCGGTACCTCGGCAACTTTTGAATCCCAAATGCGCTGCGGCATAGCCTCTGTCATGGCGGAGCGGATCAAACCGGGGGCGATTGCGTTGACCCGGACGCCCAGGTAAGCCAGCTCTTTGGCCGCGGCTTTGGTCATGCCGACGATGCCCGCCTTGGCCGCCGAATAATTGGTCTGCCCGATCATGCCGACCTTGCCCGAGATCGAGGACATGTTGATGATCACGCCCCGCTTGTTCTCTCGCATGACCGCCGCCGCCAACCGGGTGCCGTTCCAGGTGCCCTTCAAATGCACGGCGATCACCTGATCGAACTGCTCTTCGGTCATCTTGCGCATCGTCGCATCGCGGGTGATGCCGGCGTTGTTGACCATGATGTCGAGCGTGCCGAAGCGCTCAACCGCGGTTTGGATCAGGCTCTCGACGTCGGAGGCCTGCGTGACGTCGCACCGGACCGCGACCGCGACGTCATCACCGCCCAATTGCTTGGCAACGACCTGGGTTTCCTCGAGATTGACGTCGCCGAGCACGACCCGGGCGCCCTCGGCGACGAAGCGCTCCGCAATGGCAAGCCCCAGTCCTTGCGCTCCGCCCGTGATTACCGCGGCCTGACCTGCCAACAACGACACGTGTTCACATCCTTCACTGTTGCCTCCGCCATCGGACACCCTCAGAGCGAATATCATATTTGATATAGGATCCCTCCCTGAACCGGGGTGCCCCAGCCAGGAGAGGAGTGTGGAGTCGATGGCCACCGCCGAATCCGCCGAGGTCTCGGACGACGATTTCCGAGAGATCCTGGCTCAGACAAGGCAATTCGTTCGCAGCGCCGTCGTCCCCCGCGAGCAGGAAATCCTCGAGCAGGATCGCGTTCCGGACGACCTCCGCGACGAGGCCAAGAAGATGGGTCTGTTCGGCTACGCGATTCCGCAGGAGTGGGGCGGCCTGGGCCTCAACCTCATGCAAGACGTCGAGCTGGCGATGGAGTTGGGCTACACGTCCCTGGCACTGCGCTCGATGTTCGGCACCAACAACGGCATCGCCGGACAAGTTCTGGTCGGCTTCGGCACCGATGAACAGAAATCCCGCTGGTTGGAATCGATTGCGACAGGCGACGTCGTCGCCTCCTTCGCGCTGACCGAACCCGGCGCCGGATCAAACCCGGCCGGCCTGCGCACCAAAGCCATTCGCAACGACGGCGATTGGGTGATCTCCGGACAGAAGCGCTTCATTACGAACGCGCCCGTCGCCAATCTCTTCGTCGTATTCGCGCGCACCCGACCGGCCGACGACCAGGGCCCGGGAATCGCCGTCTTCCTGGTGCCCGCTGACGCCGCGGGCGTCGAGGTGGGGGCCAAGGACGCCAAGATGGGTCAGGAAGGTGCCTGGACGGCCGACGTCAGCTTCGACGACGTCCGCGTCGGCCCCGACGCGCTGATCGGCGGCAGCGAAGACATCGGATATCGAGCGGCGATGACCTCGCTGGCCCGGGGACGGGTGCACATCGCCGCCCTGGCGGTGGGCGCCGCTCAACGCGCGCTCGACGAATCGGTCTCTTACGCCGCCACCGCGACCCAGGGCGGAACGCCGATCGGAAACTTCCAGTTGGTACAGGCGATGCTCGCCGATCAGCAGACCGCGGTGATGGCAGGCCGGGCGCTGGTGCGCGATGCCGCTCGGCAGTGGGTCGCGGGCCAGGATCGCAGGATCGCCCCGTCGGCGGCCAAACTCTTCTGCACCGAAATGGCCGGCAACGTGGCGGATCTCGCGGTCCAAATCCACGGCGGTAGCGGTTATATGCGCGGCGTCGCCGTCGAACGCATCTACCGCGACGTGCGCCTGCTGCGGCTGTACGAGGGCACCAGCGAGATTCAGCGTTTGATCATCGGATCGAACCTCGTCAAGGCGGCTCAGCGATAAGAGCGGCCGGACCACTAGGGGAGCAAACAATGAGCGGGAAACTCGCGGGCAGAGTGGCATTCATCACCGGAGCGGCGCGCGGCCAGGGCCGAGCACACGCCGTTCGTCTGGCACGTGAGGGCGCCGACATCATCGCCGTCGACATCGCCGGCAAGCTGCCGTCCTGCGTCCCCTACGACCCGGCGACTCCCGACGATCTGAGCGAGACGGTTCGCCTGGTTGAGGAAACGGGCCGCCGGATCATCGCCTCGGTGGTGGATACCCGCGACTTCGAGGGGCTTCGCAAGGCCGTCGACGCCGGCGTCACCGCCCTCGGGCGGCTCGACATCATTGTCGCCAACGCCGGGGTCGCGGCTCCGCAGGCCTGGAACGACATCACGCCGGAAAACTTCCGCGACGTCATGGACATCAACGTGACCGGGACCTGGAACACCGTGATGGCGGGCGCCGACAAAATCATCGAGGGCGGTCGCGGCGGCTCCATCATTCTGATCAGTTCCGCGGCCGGCATGAAGATGCAGCCGTTCATGATTCACTACACCGCAAGCAAGCACGCCGTCACCGGGATGGCGCGGGCTTTCGCCGCGGAGCTGGGCAAGCATTCGATCCGCGTGAACAGCGTTCATCCCGGGCCGGTGAACACTCCGATGGGAACGGGTGACATGGTCGCGGCGGTGGGCAAGGCCATGGAGACCAACCCGCAGCTGTCCAACGTCCTCACCCCATTCCTGCCCGACTGGGTCGCCGAGCCGGAGGAGATCGCCGACACGGTGTGCTGGCTGGCCAGCGACGAGTCCCGCAAGGTCACCGCCGCGCGCATCCCCGTCGATCAGGGCTCGACGCAGTACTGACCAGTCGCCGACCCCCGGGGAATATATTCGCCGGCATCGGCACTTGCAGGGCACATGAGAGCCTTCACCGAGAGCGAACGTCAGGAGTTTCTGGCCGGCAAGCACGTGGCCGTGTTGTCCGTCGACGCCGCCGACGGCCGGCCGCCGGCCAGCGTCCCGATCTGGTATGCCTACACCCCAGGTGGCGACGTCCGGATCATGACCGGGGCATCCAGCCGCAAGGCGCGGCTCATCGAGCGAGCGGGCAAGGTGACGCTGGTGGTTCAGCGCGAGGAGCCGCCCTACCAGTACGTGGTGGTCGAGGGCACAGTCGTCGACACCACCAAGCCGGTCCCGGCCGAAGTAGCGTTGGCCACCGCCATTCGTTACCTCGGCGAAGAGGGCGGCCGCGCCTTCGTCAAAAGCATGGAGGGCGTGGAAGAGGTGCTGTTCACCATTCGCCCCGACCGTTGGCTCAGCGCGGATTTCACCGGCGACCTCTGAGGTCTCAGGGTGATCGCCGCCCGTCGCCGATAGCGCTGCCGGCGGAAATCTACGCGCATGCGCCGATGTTTTACCGCATGCGATTACGCATGCTGGCTAACATGAGCGAAATCGATCCACGGGCGGAAACGCCGCCCTTGGACTGGAGCGACGCGGCCATGAACGAGCCCTTGCCGACCGGCATCGTCACCCTGCTGCTGGCCGACGTCCAAGGGTCGACGCAATTGTGGGACTCTCAGCCCTCGGAGATGATGGCCGCGATCGCCAACCTCGACCAAACGCTGGCCGAGTTGGTGAACATTCATCACGGCGTCCGCCCAGTCGAACAGGGCGAGGGTGACAGCTTCGTCATCGCGTTCTCCCGAGCGTCGGACGCCGTGGCATGCGCGCTCGCGATACAACGTGCGCCCCTGGCGCCGCTGCGGCTGCGCATCGGGTTGCACACCGGCGAGGTGCAGCTGCGAGACGAGAACAACTACGTCGGCCCCGCGATCAATCGGACGGCACGACTTCGCGAGCTCGCGCATGGCGGCCAGACCGTGCTGTCGGGCACCACCAGCGATTTGGTGGCCGACGCGCTTCCCGATGACGTGTGGTTGAGCGATCTCGGCACCCATGCGCTACGGGACCTCCCCCGTCCCGAGCGGGTGGTGCAACTGTGCCATCGCGACCTCTGCAACGAATTTCCTCCGCTTCGCAAGCGGGAAACCCTTGCCACCCAACATCTTCCAGCCGAGTTGACCAGTTTCGTCGGTCGCGACGCGGAAATCGGCGCGGTGCGAGACATTCTCGCGCGCGACAGGCTGGTGACGCTGACCGGCGCCGGCGGGGTCGGCAAGACCCGGCTGGCCGTGCGGGTTGCGGCCACCGCCGGCGGCGCTTATACCGACGGAATCTGCTATGTGGACCTGGCTCCCCTCACCGACCCCGACCTGGTGCCCATTGCCACCGCCCGCGCCTTGGGTCTGCCGGACCAGCCGGGGCGTGCCCCGGAGAAGAACCTGCTGCAGTTCATCGGGGACCGAGAGATGTTGATGGTGCTGGACAACTGCGAGCATCTGCTGGATGCCTGCGCGGCGCTGGCCGAGGCCCTGCTGGCGGCCTGCCCACGATTGACGATGCTGACGACGAGTCGCGAGCCGATCGGCATGAACGGCGAGGTGACTTGGCGAGTCCCGTCTTTGTCGCTGGAGGACGAAGCCGTACGACTGTTCAACGACCGTGCCGGCCATGCGCAACCGAGCTTCCGGGCCAACGATGACGATGCTCGCGCGATTGACAAGATCTGCCGCCGCCTGGACGGCATGCCGCTGGCGATCGAGCTGGCGGCGGCCCGGATTCGCGCGCTGTCACCCGCGGAGATTCTCGCCGGACTGCAAGACCGGTTCCGATTGCTGACCGGCGGATCGCGAACTGCGGTGCGCCGCCAGCAGACGTTGCGCGCATCGGTGGACTGGTCGCACGCGCTGTTGACCGCGCCGGAGCGAATTCTGTTCCGCAGGCTCGGCGTATTCATGGGCGGGTTCGGCCTCGAAGCCTGCGTAAATGTGGTGTGCGACAACGACCTGGCCTCACACCAGGTGATGGATGTGCTGGCACTGCTTGTCGATAAATCGCTGGTGATCGCCGAATCCACCGGCGGTCCAACGCGATACCGACTGCTCGAAACGATCCGCCAGTATGCGCAGGAGAAGCTCGGCGAGTCGGCGGAGGCCGTCGATGTCCGGGATCGCCACCGTGACCATTTCACCGCGATGGCGGCCGAACTCGACGCTCCGGGCGAGACAAGCCGGGAGGTTTTGCTCGACCGGGCCGAGGCCGACATCGACAATCTGCGGGCCGCCTTCGGGTGGAGCCGCGAGAAATGCGACACCGATCGGGCATTGGAACTGGTTACTTCACTGCAGCCGTATTGGCTCACCCGGGGCCGCCTCAAGGAGGGGTCCGACTGGCTCGATCTCGC
Source organism: Mycobacterium sp. E2238 (assembly GCF_001672665.1). NCBI lineage: Bacteria > Bacillati > Actinomycetota > Actinomycetes > Mycobacteriales > Mycobacteriaceae > Mycobacterium > Mycobacterium sp. E2238. Next base: position 36,957 of record NZ_LZKF01000255.1, read on the forward strand.
CCTGGCCGACGCCGAGGCGGGCACCGAGGTGACGCCACGCGCGCTGGCGCGAGCCCTGGCGGACAAGGCGTTCCTGGACAACATGCGCGACCCCGATAGCTTCGCGCGCGCCCAGCGCGCACTGGCCATCGCGCGTGGGGTGGACGACCCAGCGCTGTTGGCGCGCACTCTCACGACTTGCGGGCGGCTTGCCGCCTGGAATTCCGAACTGGCCCAACCTTATCTATCCGAAGCGGAAAGCCTGGCCCGAGAACAGGGCGACCCGTGGAGGCTGGGCCAGCTCCTCTACAGCAAGGCGCTCACCGCGATAATCGGCTCGGGAGACGCGGAGGCCGCGGTCGCCGCCGCGACGGAGGGCCGCGACCTCGCGGACGACGTCTTCGACCACGGCTACTCACGGGGATGCCGTTGGTGTCTGGCCGGAGCGCAGTTGGTGTTCGGGGACGTCTCCGGCGCGGCGGAGCAACTTCGCGAATTGATGATAGAAGCGGACGCGGCTCACGCTCTGATCTGGCAGGTGTGCGCACGCGACCGCTTGTGTTACGTCTTAGCCCACCACGGAGAGGCAGACGGAGGTCGCACTCTCGCCATAGAGGCGCTCGAAGGCGCGGCCGAGATCGGCCGGTACATGGAAGGCGTGGTGTACGCATCGATGGCGTTTGCGGCGCTTGCCAGCGACGATGTGAACGCCGCCGTTGAGGCCAGCGAGGCGGCTCGCGAGCGGTTCGGCGACTGGCCGGTAACGACCATTAACGCCAACCCCTCTGGCGAGGTTGCGCTGGCGCGTGGGGATCTCACGTCCGCGCGTCGCTTGGCCGACGAAGGCGTTGCCGGCGCGCGAGGCTGGTTCGCAGTGCAGGCCCTGGTCCTCCGGTCACGTGTGGCGTTAGCGGAAGACGAGCCCGGTCAGGCCGAACGCGATGCCCACGACGCATTGGCCCGTGCGGCCGAACAGCGAGCGCACCTGTTCGTTCCGGACCTCTTGGAGTGCCTTGCCCATCTGGCTCACCTCGCCGGGAACCACATGGAAGCGGCACGGCTCTTCGGGGCCGCCGACTCGATCCGCAAGCGCACCGGCATCGTCCGCTTCCGCGTGTATGACGCCGACTACGAGACATCGGTGGAAACGACTCGTAAAGCCCTGAGCGACGAGGAATTCAGCACTGCGTGGGAAGCGGGCGCCGCCCTGTCCACCGACGAGGCGATCGCATACGCGCGGCGCGGCCGCGGCGAACGCAAACGTCCGCCCAGCGGCTGGGACTCGCTCACCCCGACCGAACGCGACGTCGTCCGGCTCGTCAGCGAGGGATTGGGCAACAAGGACATCGGCGACCGGCTGTTCATCTCCCCGCGCACGGTGCAGACCCACCTGACCCATGTGTACGCGAAGCTAGGGATCACGTCGCGGATGCAGCTGGCGCACAAAGCAACGCGCCGATCAGTGCTCGATTAGCTCCAGCGTTCCGAGCTCACGGATCGCCTGGCAGCCGCGGCCGAGCATGGCCAGCACCATGTCGTCGCCACGTTCGGTGGCGGCCGCGAACGCGAATCCCAGTGCGGAGATCAGCGGTGCCTGCAACACCCCGAGCCGGTAATCACGCCAACACGTCTCGCGGTCATAGCCGGTGACACCGCACGCCACCAAGGCGCGGTGATAGTCGGCGACGAGCCCCTCTTCGATGCTCGCGCGCAGTTGCGAATTGAGGCTGGTTGCGGTGAAGTAGGCGAGATCCCTGGCCGGCAAACCGACGCCGAGCGTCTGCCAGTCCACCACGCTGACCCGGGTCCGGTCCGGATCGAAGAGCAGGTTGTCCAGGCGATAGTCGCCGTGCAGCAGGGCGAACCGATCGTACTCGGAGAGCAGCCACGGCGTGACGAGACTCATTGTCGTACTGAAGGTCTCGCGGTCCTCGGCGCTCATCCGGGCGCCCAACTTGCCCAGCGTGATATCGGCGCTCATCTTCGCGACTTCGCCCATGCCGCCGGCGCCGGCCTCGTCCGGCCTGGCGAACGCGATGCCCGGGAAGTCGAGCCAGGCGGGATCACACCAGCTGGGCGCGTGCAGCCCGGCCAGAGCGGTAACCGCAAGACGCGCTTCGGTCTCCCCGCACCCGGCGAGCTGATCGCCCTGCACCGCAGGCGCCTGGTCGGCGAGCAGCAACACGAAATCCATTGCGTCCTCGGTGATCTCGGAGTAAAAGCACTGGGGCGTCGGCACCTGCACCCGGTCCGCCACGGATGAGTAGAACGCGCATTCGCTGCGATATCCGATGACGACCCGGTCGCGCACGGTGTCGTCCTGGGCCGGCAGCTTGATGACGAAGGTCTGCGGCAGGTCACCGGGGTCCGTCGCGTACCGGGCGCAAACCCGGTAGGTGGCGCCGGTCTGCCCGGTGCCGATCGCGACCACGTCGACGTCGGCGACCTCGACAGGGGCGCCACGCCCACTCAGCGCGGCCGACAGCCATTGCGGGGTCACGTCGCCGGGATACCGGGGGATCGACACCACAGCACTCATGAACAGCACGCCTCCTGTACCCGGACAGCTCCGTCCGCCTGACAAACTGTAAGGCATACCGCAAGTGCTGCGGTGAACTACGGTGAGCTAGTCGGCGAGAATCCGCCAGTCGGCGGCCTCATGCTGCTGGCGCCAGAACTCGTTGAAACGCCCACCCGCCGCGAGCATTTCGTCGACCGCTCCGTCCTCGATCACTCGGCCGTCATCGAGGAACAGGACGCGGTCGGCGTGACTGATGCTGGCCAACCGGTGCGCGACGATCACTTGGGTGCGTGAGCGGGGATCGAGGGTGAGCGCGTCGACCACGGCGGCCTCGTTCTCGGTGTCCAGGGCGCTGGTCGCCTCGTCGACCAGCAGTATCGGCGCCGGCTTGAGCAGTGCGCGCGCGATGCTGACCCGTTGGCGTTCACCACCGGACAGCGCGGAACCGGCCTCGCCGACGATCGTGTCGGCGCCGTCGGGCAGGCGTCCGATGAGTTCGTCTACGCGGGCGAGGGCTACAGCCCGGTTGAAGTGGCCATCGTCGGCGCCGGGATCCCCGGCGAGCACATTGTCGCGGATCGAGCCGTGGAACAGATACGGATGTTGGAATACCACGCTGCTCACCGCCCGGCGGGCTTCGACGTCCAGAGTCGCCGCGTCGACGCCGTCGATCAGCACCCGGCCGCCGGTCGGTTCATGCAGCCCCGCGATCAGCGCCAGGATGGTGCTCTTGCCCGATCCGGACGGTCCGACGATCGCCGTGGTGCTCCCCGGCGCCAAGGTGAAGCTCACTCCGTCCAGCACTGGCACGGTTGCTCCGTCATACCGGAAGGTGACGTCGTCGAATTCGATGCGGGGTGCCGCGGCGACGGTCAACGCGGCGGCTCCGGAGCTCACCAAGGGCGCCGTGAGGACCGCGCGAATGCGCTCGAGCGTGGCGCGGGTGCTCTCCAACGCCGGTGCCAGCTCGCTGATCGTGGTGAACGGCTCGAGATAGCGAACGATCACGACGATCAGCGCGATGGCCTCCGGGATCGTGACCGTCCGGTTTACCGTCAGCGCCGCGGTCGCCCCCGCCAGCAGGATCAGGGAGAGCTGGCTGGCAAGGCTGAACAGCAGCTGGCCCGGGATCTGCATGGACAGCAACCGCATGGTCGCGCCGTGCTGCGCGGCCAGCGCATCGCCGACCAGGCTACGAGCGGGCTCAACCCGCCGCGCGGCCCGCAACGCCTGCTGGGTGCGGGCGAACTCGATGATCCGTTCGGTGAGGGCACCATTGGCTTCGTCGGCGGCGGCGTCAGCACGCCGCGTCAACCGCGCCGACGCCCACAGCGCCCCCAGCAGCATGGGCACGCCGCCCAGCGCGGCCACGCCGAGCTGCCATGAGATGGGCAGTAAGGCCAGCCCGATGGCCGCGGGCAGCAGGATGGCGGTGATCAGCGGGGTGAGCAGGTTGACGACGAGGCCGACCAGTTCTGGCCCGGTGGCGGCGATGGCCTGCCGTGCCGTCGCGGTGTGCTCGCCGGTGAACCAGTCCAGCCGCACGCCGGGCAATCGGTCCGCTACATCGTGCTGGCTGTGGTCGAGCACGGCAAAGCCGAGCCCGAAGCCGATGCGCGCGGTCGCGGTGTCGACCACCCAGCCGATCACGGTGGCGGCGGAGAGCCAGCCCAGCCACATCAGCGCGCGGTGCGGGGCGTCGCCGAACAGGGCGCCCACCAGGGGCACCAGCAGGACGGTGGCCACCGCCCGCACCACCACGGAGAGCACGGCGAGCGCGGCGTACACCATCACGCTGGGTCGGCGATCCGCGGGCACCAGGCGCAACCACGTGCGGATCATCGCGCCCCCTCCTGAGCCGCGCTGGCCGCGACCGGGTCTCGACGGCCACGCTCCCACAGCCGTCGATACCGACCGTCGGCGGCAAGAAGCTCCTCGTGGGTGCCGCGTTCGGCGATCCGGCCGTGGTCGAGCACGACGATCTGGTCGGCTCCGGTGATGGTGTGCAATCGATGGGCGATCACCAGAACGGTGCGATCCTGGGTCAACCGGTTAAGCGCCTGCTGCACAAGGTATTCCGACTCCGGGTCGGCGAATGCGGTGGCCTCGTCGAGGATCAGCACCGGGGTATCCGCCAGGAGTGCCCGGGCGATGCTCAGGCGCTGTCGTTCGCCGCCGGAAAGAGCGGTTCCCGCGCCGAGTACTGTGTCGTAGCCGTCAGGCAATCGCATGACCCGGTCGTGAATCTGCGCCTGACGCGCCGCCTCCTGGATCTGCGCCGCGGTGGCATCGGGGACCGCCAGCGCGACGTTCTCCGCAATAGTGCCGTGCACCAGCTGCGTCTCCTGCAGGACGAACCCTACCTTTGCGTAGAGTTCGTCGGCCGTCATCGCCCGGATGTCCTGTCCGCCAATGCGTATCGCGCCCTGGCCGACATCGTGAAAGCGGGCCAGCAGGGCGGCCAGCGTCGACTTGCCGGACCCGGACGGACCCACGAGGGCGGTGACCGTGCCAGGCCGCAGCGTCAGCGAAACGCCCCGGATCACTGGAACATCCGGCCGATAGCCGAAACTGACGTCGTCGAACACCACTGTCGCCGAGGAATCTCCGGACTGCTCCTGCTCTCGCACGTCGAGCTCGGGCTCGTCGAGCGTGTTCTGCAGGCGCCGGGCGGCGATCATGCCGGCGCTGATACCGCCGACCCCGTAAGCAATCCCGAGCAGTCGCGCACCGAAGGTGGTGCCCAGCAACAGGAATGGCAAGAGGTTCACCGGATCCATCCGCCCGGTGACGGTGAGCAGTGTGCCCGTGAGTGCGATCAGCCACAGGAATGTCGATGGGCGGGTGACCAGGTCCATCAGCGTTTTCTTGCCGGCCAGCGGGCGCTGCCAGGAGACCAGGAATTCGACGTACTCGTCCAAGCGGCGGCGGAAGCTGGACGCGGCCGCGCCGCCGAAGACGCGGATCACCGGCTGGCCTTCCAGGTAGGCGCCGGCCTCGCCGCTCATCTTCTCGGCCCAGCGCTGTGATTGGGGGATGCGCGGGCCCGACTGAATGGTGAGCGATGACGTCAACACCAGGTACACCAGGACGGGCAGGAATAGCACGAGCGCTACGCGCCAATCAACGACGAACAGGTAGACCAGCACCGCGACTGGTGCGATGATCGCCGCGACCGCGTCGGGGACGGCGTGGGTGACCAGATAGTGCAGCGATAGCGTGTCGTCCTGCAACAGCTGTTTGATCGAGCCCGATCCGCGCGCGGTAAACCAGCCCAGCGGTAACCGAGATAGCTTGCGCAACAACCGCGAACGCAGGTCGGCGGCGAACCGCGCGTCGACGACGTGCAGCCACAGCGTCAGGCCGGCACCGAGCACGGTTCCCGTTCCCAGCAGCGCGACCGCGGCAATCCCGACGTCCCAGAGTCGCGACGCGGGCGCCCCGGCGACCAGCAGCCGGGACAGCTCGACCAACAGCACGAACGGCGCCAGCTGCACCACCGTGATGACGGCCTGCAACACACCGGAGAGGATCAGCGCCAAGCGCAGCGGCGCGAGCAACCGGCCGCCACCCTGGGCGCGCCAACTTCCGCGGGCCGCGGAGGCGGGCGCGTTGTCGGGCGGGTTCCGTCGGGGAACATCCTCGGGGACAACGCTATTCGTCGGCTCCGGCTCGTCGCCGCGGCGGGTTCCCATCGCACGCCCGGCACTCCAGTACGCCTGGGCATGTATTACCGACTTGGGGAAGCCGAATTCGTCGCGCAGCCGCGTCCGCACATGCTTGAGCACCGTCGCTTCAGGCGTGGCCCACGCGTACCAGTTGGACCAGTCCCGGTTATCAATCGCCGCGGCAAGTGATTTCTCGTCGCGTCGGACCACCCAGTGCACTTGCAGGCGAGGGTGCTGGGTGATCGGGATCAGGACGTCGTTGTCGTCGTGCTGCTCGAGATACATCTCGATCGGGACGTCGTCGGGGACGACCCCGATGATTCCGTTCATGCCCGGGATCGACGCCGAGTCGCCGATCAGCAGATAGCCGGCCGGTTGTTCGTCCGGCACGTCGAATCGCGACGAGCCCATCAACGCCATGACGGCGATCGTGGCGCCGGGCTGCACTGTGCGCGCCCACTTCGACGCGGGTCCGGCGGGCTCGTGCAGCACGATGTCGACCGCGAAACGGCCACCGGAAACGTCCGCCTCGGAAATCGTGTAGGCGCGCTGGAACTCGGTGCTGGATCCGTCCGGGTCTGGAAACCAGAAGCGCAGCCACGCGGCGGGCTCGGCGTCCACGTCTTCGAACAACGTCGGTGACGTCATGCGCACCCGCACGAAATGCGGTGCAATCTGGACGGTTTCGATCACCGTTGCGGCGTGGTCACGTGCACCGAAGCTTCGCAACATCACACCGGAGAACCCGCGCGCCATCAGCGGTCCTTTCCTGCGGCGCTCAACTCCGCGACGACTTCACCGAACGGGGCCCGGCGGACCCTCCACTCGATAAGTTACCGCACAAACTAAGGGTTGCCTTACCAAAGGTCAACTCGTGGCCCGTGTGGCTGTTGGGCCAGTAGCCTGGAAAGCGTGAGCAGCGAAACGGTGCCGCCCGTGTTGCTGTACGACGGGGTCTGCGGCGTATGCAACGCGGCGGTACGCACGATACTTCGGTTCGATCACCATGGCACCCTGCGCTTTGCGGCGCTGGACAGCGACTTCGCCCAAGCAGTGTTTGCCCGGCACCCGTCCATCAAAGACGTGGACTCCGTGGTGTTCGTTGACGAGCCCGACCAGCCGGGAGAACGCGTCGCAGTGCGGTCCGCAGCCGCGTTGCGGGTCGTGGATTACCTTGGCGGGCCGTGGAAGCTGCTCGAGGTTGCCCGCGTCGTCCCCACCCCCCTACGTGACTGGCTCTACGACAGGGTCGCAGACGTCCGCTACCGCATCTTCGGCAAGTACGACACGTGTCCGCTGCCGCCGCCGGAGGTTCGCGCGCGCTTTCTGGACGCCTAGTCGATAGCCAGGTCGGCCTCGGACTCTTTGCGCTTCAGCTCGGCCAATTTGCGGTCTTCGGCGGCGAATTCACGATGGTGAGCCGCCGACTCGCGGTGCACGCCTACGTGCGACACGCCTTGTTCGACGGCGCTGTCTTGCACCCGCGCAACTTGTTCGTGTTTGCGGGCCGATTCCTCGAAGCTACGGGCCGCCGAGAGCCCGGCGTGTGCAGCGCGTTCGCGAGCGGCCGCGGCTCTGCGTTCGGCGCGCTCTATGTCTCGTGCGGTGACGGCTTCATCGCGTTGTTGGTCTCCGGTAGCCATGGCGTCTCCTCGTATCCGTGCAGTCCATGTACCCCGCACGGAGGGTTTGACGCTTCGCGATCGCGAAATAAGGGTGCGGGCGGAGGGACTCGAACCCTCACGCTCTTTCGAGCACCGGCACCTAAAGCCGGCGCGTATGCCATTTCGCCACGCCCGCAGCGTGCCGATCGTACCGCTCAGGTCGCGAACGGACCCGGCGGTCGCACGCCGCGACGAATTCGTCGGACCCAAACCGTGAGCGGTACCTTCGAGGGGTGTCCACCACCCATCGTCGCAGGCCCGCGCTGATCGCCTTGGTGATCGTCGCGGCGTGCGGTTGCCTGGCGCTGGGCTGGTGGCAGTGGACCAGGTTCCAGTCCGTCTCGGGCAGCTTCCAGAACCTCGGCTACGCACTGCAGTGGCCGCTGTTCGCCTGGTTCTGCGTGTACGCGTACCGCAAATACGTCCGCTACGAAGACATGCCGCCGGAGCCTCGGCAGGACGTTGCCGACACAGAGATACCCGCCGGCTTGCTGCCCGAGCGCCCCAAACCGAAGCAACAGCCGTCCGATGACCCCGCGCTGGCGGAGTACAACGCGTACCTGGCCGAACTTGCCAAACAAGACACCGAAAAACAGAACAGGACCACCGCATGACCACACCGGAAAGACCCGCGTCGGCATTCCCCGTGGAGAAGATCCGCACCGCGTTGCTCGGCTACCGGATCATGGCGTGGGCGACGGGTCTCTGGCTGATCGCGCTGTGCTACGAGATCGTCTCGCATCTCGTCTTGCACCACGAGATCCGCTGGATCGAGGTGGTCCACGGCTGGGTGTACTTCATCTATGTCCTGACCGCGTTCAATCTGGCGGTCAAGGTGCGGTGGCCGATTCCCAAGACGATCGGTGTCCTCCTTGCCGGCACCATCCCGCTCCTGGGCATCATCGTCGAGCAAGTCCAGACCAGGGACGTGAAGGCCCGTTTCGGCCTGTAGAGCTCGAGTGCGCGGCTGGCTTCACACTCGAGGCCGAGTGTGCGGCTGGCTTCACACTGGGCAGGTACTAGGGCAGGTCGCGCAGCGCCGGCACTAGCAACGCGAGGGCGCGGCCGCGATGGGAGACCGCGTCCTTCTCCTCGGGGCTGAGCTCGGCCGCGGTGCGGGCGGAACCCGCGGGAATGAAGACCGGGTCGTACCCGAAGCCGCCGTCCCCCCGCGGTTCCCGGGCGATGCTGCCGGGCCACTCCCCGCGGACGACGACCTCGCCGGACGGTCCGGCCAGGGCGCATGCCGACACGAACGCCGCGCCGCGCCGTTCGTCGGGCACGTCGCGCAACTGCGCCAACAGCAGCGCGGTGTTGGCGGCGTCGTCGCCGTGATCACCCGACCAGCGCGCCGACAGCACGCCGGGCATGCCGTTCAAAGCGGCCACCTCCAGGCCGGAATCGTCGGCGACCGCAGCCAGGCCCGTCGCGGCGAATGCATCCCGCGCCTTGGCCAACGCGTTGTCCTCAAAGGTCGCGCCCGTTTCGGGCGCCTCATCGAAGGGCGGCACATCATGCAAAGAGACCAGCCTCAAGCCGGTCAGGCCGGCCGCGTCGAGCACCCGGCGTAATTCGGCCAGTTTCTTCCGGTTGCGGCTGGCGACCAGAAGCTTGGTCACCGGTCAATCCGGAACATGGCCATTACCTCCGCACAGCGACCTATGCATACGGCAACAAACTAGCCGGAGTGCTACGCGGAGCTCATCTGCGGCTCATCCAGCCGATCAAACCGACTCACTTCAGCAGGGTTGACAGCGCCGCCGCACGCGGCGCACTGTGATACGTGTCATATGACCACTGGTCATACCGGGCAGAGAGGCGGCAACTCATGACCACGAGGGACAAGTACACCGAGGTGCCAGACCCCTACTCGTGGGAGGTTCCCAGCGCCGGCGACGCGCGCTTCACCTGGGAGTACGACGACGGCCGCGCCCGACTCCTTTCCCTGTACCAGAAGGGAAAGGACAAGCAGTGGGACGCCCAGTCGCGCATCGACTGGGCGCAAGACGTCGACCCGACGAACCCACTCGCGCTGCCCGACGAATTTCATCCGCTGTTCGGCAGCCCGATGTGGGATGCCGCAGGTGACGCGGGTCGCGCCGAGTTGCGCCAGCACTTCCAGGCCTGGCAACTCTCGCAGTTCCTGCACGGGGAGCAGGGAGCGATGGTGTGCGCGGCCAAGATCGTCGAGGTCGTCCCGGACCTGGACGCGAAGTTCTACGCCGCCACCCAGACCATGGACGAGGCCCGCCACGTCGAGGCATTCGGGCGGTTCCTGCAGGACAAGGCCGACCTGGTCTACCCGATCAACAAGCATCTGACCGCCCTGCTCGACGACACCCTGCGCGATTCGCGATGGGACATGCCCTACCTCGGCATGCAGGTACTCATCGAAGGGCTCGCACTGGCCGCCTTCGGGGTGATGCGAGACATGGCGGCGCCGGACTCGCTGGCCAAGCAGTTGCTGGCCTACGTCATGCAGGACGAGGCCCGCCACGTCGCCTTCGGCCGAATCTCGCTGAAGGATTATTACTCCGGGCTGACCGAGTCCGAGCGGGGCGAGCGTGAAGAGTTCGTCGTGGACGCCTGCTATCTGATGCGCGACCGGTTCCGCGGCGAAGAGGTTTTCGCGACCCTCGGCATGGACGTTCAAGAGTGTGCCGATTGGGTCGACACCTCTCCGCTGATGATTCAGTTCCGCTCGCACCTGTTCAGCCGCATCGTGCCGATCGTCAAGGACATCGGGCTGTGGGGCGAAAAGGTACAGAAGGCGTTCAGGGAGATGGGTGTCCACGACCTGGCCGACTCCAACATCGAGGCGTTGATGAAGGCCGACGAGGATCAGGCCGAGGCGCTGGACAAGGCACACGCCGAGATGGCTGCCCGGGCCGTCGAGGTGGACGAGGTGATCGCGGCGGGCGCAAGCTAACCCAAGTCTGGTTTGGCGCTGGCGGGTAGAAGCTTGGTCAGCTGCCGAACGCCTTCGGCGGTGCCGAGCCCTCGGGCAGCTCACCGGGATACGGCAGCGCCAATGCCTCGCGCTGGGCGGCGAACAACTTGTCGCAAGCGGCCAGCGCCACGTCGAGCAATTTGTCCAGCGTCGAACGCGGGAACGTCGCGCCCTCGCCGGTGCCCTGGACTTCCACGAGTGTCCCGGTGTCGGTGGCGACGACGTTCATGTCGACCTCGGCCCGCGCGTCTTCCTCGTAGGGCAGGTCCACCCGGATCCTGCCGTCGACCACCCCGACGCTGACCGCCGCGATGGCACACGACAACGGGCGCGGGTCGGACAGCTTGCCCGCCGCGGCCAGGTAGGTCACGGCGTCGGCCAGGGCCACGAACGCGCCCGTGATGGCGGCGGTGCGGGTGCCGCCGTCGGCCTGCAGGACGTCGCAGTCGACGGCAATGGTGTTCTCCCCCAACGCCGCAAGATCGATGCAGGCCCGCAGCGACCGGCCGATCAGCCGGCTGATCTCCTGGGTGCGCCCGGACAGCCGTCCCTTCACGGATTCGCGATCGGAGCGCGTATGGGTTGCCGACGGCAGCATCGCGTACTCGGCGGTCAGCCATCCCAGCCCCGACCCCTTGCGCCAGCGCGGCACCCCATCGGTGACGCTGGCGGTGCACATCACCTTGGTGTGGCCGAATTCGATGAGTACCGACCCCGCCGGGTGGTCGGTGAATCCGCGGGTGATGACTACGGGGCGAAGCTCGTCGTCAAGGCGGCCGTCTTCTCGTCTGGTCACCCGGTAACCCTAAGCCAACTCACGCGCGGCTTGCTCAGACCCTTTCAGAGCGGCGGATATCGAAAGATTCGCCGCACACCACCGCATGCACGGGGCCGTCGAACTCGGCCTTGGCCTCGCTGATCACGTCCTCGCGGGACGTCCACGGCGGGATGTGGGTCAGCAGCAGCTCGCGAACGCCGGCCTGCGCCGCGATCCGGCCGGCCTCGGTGCCCGACAAATGCAGAGCGGGCGGGCGGTCCGGCGAGTGGGTCCAGGAGGCCTCGCAGAGGAAGACATCGGCGTCCCGCGCCAGCTCGACGAGTTGGTCGCAGACGCCGGTGTCACCGCTGTAGACGAACGAGGCGCCGGTCGAATCGGTGATCCGCAGGCCGTACGACTCGGTCGGGTGGGCGACCACCCGCGGCGTCACCGTGAGCGAGCCGAGCGTGACCGGTTCGCCGTCGACCCAGTGCCGAACGTCGAAAATGTCTGAGCAGTCGTCGATTTCACCGCCGTACGGTGATGACGCCGCGCCCAGCCGGGACCAGGTGTCGCCGGGCCCGTACAACAACGCCTTGCCGTCCGGCCGCGAGGGGTGGTAGCGCCGCCACACGAACAGGCCGGGCAAATCGAGGCAGTGGTCGGCGTGCAGATGGGACAAGAGCACGTGCACGGAGGCGGGATCGGCATAGCGCTGGAGCGCGCCCAGCACGCCGCCGCCGAAGTCGATGACCATCGGCGGTGTATCCGGTGCCCGAAGCAGATATCCCGACGCGGGCGAATCCGGCCCTACCACGCTGCCCGAGCAGCCGAGCACGGTTATTCGCACGGACACTACTGTGCCATGCCCGATAGGACCGTGACGAAAACATCGCCGCATTGGTGTGATGAGAATCTCGCCATCGGCACATGGCGATCGCCGGCGCGGCGAAGCCGGGCGAGACGGGTCGCCATGATCCTCACTAGTCGATCCGCACGTGGTGAACGGGTTGCACGCCGGTGACGGCAGGACCGAGAAATCGCGCGGCCAACTTGGTGAACGCCTCGGGGTCGCCGGTGGCTTCGAAGACTCGGGAAGGCGGGGCGGCGTCGGGATCGTCCGGGTGCGGACGCAGCAAATCGCGCTCGGTGAGTACGCGCAGTACCTCCTTGGCGGTTTCCTCGGCGCTCGACACCAGCGTCACCTGCTCGCCCATCGCCAGCTGGATCAATCCCGACAGAAGTGGGTAATGCGTGCACCCAAGCACCAGGGTGTCGACCTGGGCGCGTTGCAGCGGCTCGAGGTAGCCCTCGGCCAGCCCGAGCACCTGGCGCCCACTGGTCACGCCACGCTCCACGAAGTCGACGAAGCGCGGGCAGGCCACGGCGGTGATCTCGGTGTCGCGGGCGGCGGCGAACGCGTCCTGGTACGCGTGCGAGTTGATGGTCGCGCGGGTGCCGATGACACCGATGCGCCCGTTGCGCGTCGTGGCGACGGCACGACGCACCGCCGGCAGGATCACCTCGACGACCGGTACGTCATACCGCTCGCGGGCGTCCCGCAGGCAAGCCGCGGACGCGGTGTTGCACGCGATCACCAACGCCTTCACCCCGCGCCCGACAAGGTCGTCCCCGATGGCCAAGGCGTGCGCGCGGACCTCTGGGATGGTGAGCGGACCGTATGGCCCGTGGCCCGTGTCGCCCACGTAGACGATGTCCTCGTCGGGCAATTGGTCGATGATGGCCCGCGCCACGGTCAGCCCGCCGACGCCGGAGTCGAAGATCCCGACGGGCGCCAACGGCGACGTCATGTCTTGGGACGCGGCGTGGCGGCGCCGGCTTTTCTCTTCGCCCGGGCTTTGCGTTCGGGCGCGGACAACCAATAAGCGGCGACGACGCCGGCGATCGCACCGCACAGGTGCCCCTGCCACGAGACGCCACCGCATCTGCCGAGCACCGGCATGGCGCCCAGCAGCACTCCGCCGTAGGCCAACAGGACCACCAGCCCGATCGCGATGTCCGCGAACCTGCGCACGAAGATCCCGAACACGAGCAGGAAGGCCAGCCAGCCGAAGATCAGGCCGGAAGCCCCGATGTGATCGGTCGGTCCGCATGAGCTGCCCACGTCCCCGATCAGCCAAGTACCGAAGCCGCCGAGGATCCACACGATCGCGGTGGCCCAGACGAACCGGCTCAGGCCGGCGAGCGTCATGAGGAATCCCAGCACCAACAGCGGCACCGTGTTGGCCATTAGATGTTGCCAACTCGCGTGCAAGACCGGGGAGAAGACGATCCCCCATAGCCCGTCGGCCTCCAGCGGTCTGATGCCGTTCTCGTCCAGGGAGTGCCGCGTCAGCTGGTCGATGAGCTCGATGAGGTAGAGCAGCGCGACGAAGGTGAGGATCGTGGCCGCGCCGACCACCCACGCGGGACGCTTCGCAGACGTCGCCGGTGGGCCGGGGCGCCCGGTGGTCTTACCCATAGCTGCAGGTTACCGGCGCGAACTGAGGAGAACTTCTCATCGGGCAAACGCCCCGGGCAACACGTCGCGATAGGTCGGTATCCCGGCCACCGAATCCGCGGCGAACACGCCGACCAGCACCGCGCGCGCCAGACAATCGGCCGCCGCGGCACCGACCTCCGCCGCCAGCCGCATCTCCGGCGAAAACGAGGCGGGCGCGTCCGGCGGGGGCGGCACCTCTACCGCCCCGGTGGCCAGCGCGAACACGGTGTCGCCGTCGTACGGGGTGTGCGCCGGCCGGACCGTACGGGCCAGGCCGTCCTGCGCGGCGACGGCGACGCGCCGGCACGCGGCCGCGCTCAGCGCTGCGTCGGTCGCCACGACGCCGATGACGGTGTTGAGCGGGGTCTCCAGCGGGGTCGCCGCGGTCGGCAACTGCGCGAAGGCGTCGATCTCCTCCGCCGGCGGTGGCCGCAACGCGAATTCCTCGATCAGGTCCGCCATCCACGGCAGGCCGGTGGTCCGGTCGGCGACGTCGCCGGCCGAGTTCACCACGACCACCGCGCCAACGGTCGCCCCGCACGGCAGCGTCGTAGCAGCCGTCCCGACCCCGCCCTTGAATACCCCGGCCCGCGCCCCGACGCCGGCGCCGACGTTCCCGACGGCCGGCGCACCCCCGCTCGCGGCGGCTTCGCAGGCCAGGTAGCCGAACTCCGCCGTCGGGCGGCGATCCCAGCCACCGACCGGCAGATCGAAGATCACGGCGCCGGGCACGATGGGCACCACCCCGCCATCCATCGCCACGCCGCGTTCGCGTTCTTCCAGCCAGCGCATCACGCCGTCGGCGGCGGCCAGACCGTAGGCGCTGCCGCCGGCGAGCAACACCGCGTCGACGTAGCGGACGGTGTTGGCGGGATCCAGCAGGTCGGTCTCCCGGGTACCGGGCGCGCCGCCGCGGCAGTCGACGGCCCCGACGGTCCCGGGCGGCGTCAGCACGACGGTGACGCCGCGCGCCCATCCGGCGCCCATGGACGCGTCGGGGTCGAGTCGATGATGGTGACCGACGCGGATGCCTCCGACGTCGGTGATGGCGTTCGCCCGGCCGCCGTCGATGCTCATCGGGACCCCATGAGCACCAGGACGAGGTATTCCTGCAAGACGGTCAACCACTGGTACACGTCGAAGTGTACGGCCAGCGGGTGGTCGGCGGGCAGCCGCTCCGGCCCCTCCGGCCCGACCTCGAGCATCACCCCCAGCGTCAGCCGAATGTCGTTGACCGCCGCCACCCAGGCGTTGGCATCCTCCTCGGTCAGATCGAATCGGCCGCCGTCTTGCGGAACGGTGTCCAACATCCGCTGCGCCGCAAGACGTTTGGCGCCGATGATCTCGGGCTCGTGCAGGCTGCGCAGCGCGGCGTTGAGGCTATCGGCGGCGTCGGAAGCCGACGGGTCATCGTCGTCGGGATGGAAAAAGTCGGGCAACAGCCGGCGCAGGGTCGGGTCCTTCGGCGGATCGCTGTTTCCGGTCTTTATGCCGGTGATCTGCTCGAGTTCGTCTGCGGGCGAGGATGATTCACGCTCGTCGAGCAACCCGAGCATGGCGGTTGCCAGGTTCTTCAGCAGGGCGGCCTCGTGCGACGCCAGGGCGGACCGAAAACGGGGACCGTCCGCGGTCTCGACGCGCTTCCATTTGCGCACAGGTAATCGCCGCAGCCCCGAGTGTCAGCGGTCCTGCTGCAGCGTCGCCCACAGCCCGGCGGCATGCAGCTTGGACACGTCGACTTCCATGGACTCCCGGCTGCCGGCCGACACCACCGCCCTGCCTTCGTTGTGCACCTGCAGCATCAGCTTGGTGGCGTGCGGCTCGCTGTAGCCGAACAACTTCTGGAACACATACGTCACGTAGGTCATCAGGTTGACGGGGTCATCCCATACGATCGTGACCCACGGACTCGCCGTGACGTCTACCGGAGCGGACTCGCGTTGTCCTGTAGTGCCCGGCTTAGTGGGCGCTGACATAACAACCATGGCCCCCAGGATACCGAGGGACCGGTGAGGTTTCCGAGCCCCCGACGCCAGCCGATACCGTTATGGAATGAACGACCCGGTCGTAACTGGGCTGCTTACCGACAAGTACGAGTTGACGATGCTGGCGGCGGCGCTGCGAGATGGTACCGCCGATCGCCCGACGACCTTCGAATTGTTCGCGCGCCGACTCCCGGAGGGGCGTCGCTACGGCGTGGTGTGCGGGACCGGGCGCCTGCTCGAAGCGTTGCCGCAGTTCAGCTTCGACGATGAGGCGTGTCAGTTGCTGGCGCAATTCCTGGATCCAGATGCCTTGCGCTACTTGCGCGATTTCCGGTTCCGCGGCGATATCGACGGCTACGCCGAAGGTGAGCTGTACTTCCCCGGCTCTCCTGTGTTGTCGGTGACCGGCACGTTCGCCGAGTGTGTCGTGCTGGAGACGCTGGCGTTGTCGATCTTCAATCACGACACGGCGGTCGCGTCGGCAGCGGCGCGAATGGTGAGCGCGGCCAGGGATCGTCCGCTGATCGAGATGGGGTCGCGGCGAACGCATGAGCACGCCGCGGTCGCCGCGGCGCGTGCGGCCTATATCGCCGGCTTCGCCGCGTCCTCCAATCTCGAGGCTCAGCGCCGGTACGGAATTCCCGCGCAGGGCACGTCGGCGCACGCGTTCACCATGCTGCACGCGACCGAAGAGCCCGCCGAAGTGACCGAACTGGCCGCCTTCCGCGCGCAGGTCGACGCGCTGGGCGTCGACACCACGCTGCTGGTGGACACCTACGACGTGACGACCGGCGTGGCCAACGCCGTGGCCGCCGCCGGGGAGTCGCTCGGCGCAGTCCGCATCGACTCCGGGGAATTGGGCGTGCTGGCCCGCCAGGTCCGCGAGCAGCTCGACGGCCTGGGAGCCACCGGGACCCGCATCGTGGTGTCCGGCGACCTCGACGAATTCTCGATTGCCGCACTGGGCGCCGAACCGGTGGACAGTTACGGCGTCGGCACGTCGCTCGTGACGGGTTCGGGCGCGCCGACAGCGAACATGGTCTACAAACTGGTCGAGGTCGACGGAATGCCGGTGCAAAAGCGCAGCAGCCACAAGGAATCCCGCGGCGGCCGCAAGGAGGCGCTGCGCCTGACGCGCACATCCGGGACCGCCACCGAGGAGCTGGTGTATCCGGCTGGCCGCCGGCCCCCGGTCACCGAGCCGTCCCGGGTGTTGACCGTCCCCCTGGTCCGCGGTGGCGACGTGGTGTCCAAACCGAATGTGGCCGCGGCGCGTGAACTGGTAGCTTCCGGGCTGCGCAGTCTGCCCTGGGAAGGGCTGAACCTCTCCCACGGAGAACCCGCGATCCCGACCACGCTGATCCCCGCCGGCCGCCGGTAGCAGAGCAAAAGGGGCTGACCACGTCCGAAGTGTCCGTGCCCGAGTCGCTGGCCGTCGCCGTGGCCGCGCTCGGCGGCAGTGAGCGTAGCGGCCAGCTCCAGATGGCCGACGCCGTCGCGCGGGCGTTCGCCACCGGCGAGCATCTCGTCGTGCAGGCCGGTACCGGCACCGGAAAGTCGCTGGCGTACCTGGTGCCCGCAATCGTCCGCGCCATCGACGACGACTCGCCCGTCGTCGTGTCCACGGCCACCATCGCGCTGCAGCGACAGCTCGTCGATCGGGACTTGCCCAGGCTGATCGATTCGATCGCCGACGCCCTTCCGCGCCGCCCGCAGTTCGCGCTGCTCAAGGGGCGCCGAAACTATCTGTGCCTGAACAAGATTCACAATGGCGGCGCCGAGGCCGAGGAAGACCCCGGTGACCGGCCGCAGGAGGAGCTTTTCGATCCCATCGCGGCCACCGCCCTGGGGCGTGACGTCCAGCGGCTCACCACCTGGGCGTCGACGACCGAGTCTGGCGACCGCGACGACCTGAAACCCGGTGTGCCCGATCGATCCTGGTCCCAGGTCAGCGTTTCGGCACGGGAATGCCTGGGTGTGGCCCGTTGTCCGTTTGGCTCCGAATGCTTCTCCGAACGGGCGCGCGGCCGGGCCGGCGCCGCCGACATCGTGGTCACCAACCATGCGCTGCTCGCCATCGACGCCGTCGCCGAATCCGCGGTACTGCCCGAACACGCGCTGCTGGTTGTCGACGAGGCCCACGAGTTGGTCGACCGGGTGACGTCGGTGGCGACCGCGGAGCTGACGCCGGCCGCCCTCGGCGTCGCGGCGCGACGGATCGCCCGGTTGGTGAACCCCGAGCTGACGCAGCGGCTGGAGGCGGCGACCGCCAACTTCGCCGCGGCGATCCACGACGGCACGCCGGGTCGCATCGACCGCCTCGACGAGGAGCTGGCGACGTACGTGACCGCCCTGCGCGACGCGGCCGGCGCGGCACGCTCGGCGATCGACACCACGAGCGACGCGAAGGCGGCCGCCGCGCGCGCCGAAGCGATAGCCGCCCTGAGCGAGATATCCGATACCGCCTCGCGGGTCCTGTCGTCGTTCGCCCCCGCCATTCCGGATCGCACCGAGGTGGTGTGGCTGGATCACGAGGACAACAGGGGGGCGTTGCGCCCGGTGTTGCGGGTGGCACCCCTGTCGGTCGCGGGCCTGCTGCGCGACCGGGTGTTCTCCCGTTCCACTACCGTGTTGACCTCGGCGACCCTGACAATCGGCGGGTCGTTCGACGCGATGGCCGCGGCGTGGGGGCTGACCGGCGCCGATGCCGAGGTGCCCTGGCGGGGCGTCGACGTCGGCTCACCGTTCGAGCACGCCAAGGCAGGAATCCTCTACGTCGCCGCCCACCTGCCGCCTCCTGGCCGGGACGGCACCGGGTCGGCCGAGCAGCTCACCGAAATCGAAGAGCTCATCACCGCGGCCGGCGGGCGGACCCTGGGGTTGTTCTCATCGATGCGCGCCGCGCGGGCCGCCGCCGAGGCCATGCGCCAACGGTTATCGACGCCGGTGCTGTGTCAGGGTGACGACAGCACCTCCGCGCTGGTGGAACAGTTCAGCGCCGACGAACGGACCTCGTTGTTCGGCACGCTGTCGCTGTGGCAGGGCGTCGACGTTCCGGGGCCGTCCCTGTCCCTGGTGCTCATCGATCGCATCCCGTTTCCGCGGCCGGACGACCCGCTGCTGGGCGCCCGCCAGCGAGCGGTGGCCGCGCGTGGCGGCAATGGCTTCATGGCGGTCGCCGCCAGCCACGCCGCGTTGCTGCTGGCGCAAGGCTCGGGTCGGCTGTTGCGCCGCATCACCGACCGCGGTGTGGTCGCGTTGCTGGACTCGCGGATGGTCACCGCCGGCTACGGCGGTTACCTGAGTGCCTCGCTGCCGCCGTTCTGGCAGACCACCAATCCGGCGCAGGTCCGCGCCGCGCTCGAGCGGCTGCGCACCGCGTCGGAGGGCCTTCCCGCGTGATGTCAGCGGGCCAGAGTGACCAGACCCAGCTCGGTGCTGGAGGAAAGCATCGGGTGGCGGGGCAGCACGCGAACGGTGTACCCGACCGCCCCGGCCAGCGGTAACGACAGCGTCGTCGAGAACACCTGATTGCCGCCCTCGGCGGTCCCGGTATACGACATCTCAACGGTGACCGGATCCAGCAGCGCGTCGCTGCCGTCGACCCTACCCACCACCGCTTGGACCGTGACTTCGTCCGGCGCGAGCCCGTCCAACGCCACGGTGGCGGTCAGGGTCAGCTTGGAGCCGAGCACCGGCGTATCCGGCAGCCCGGTGCTGTCCACATCGGTGATGATGATCTTGGGCCAGGCCTCCTCGGCGCGCCGACGGTAGTCGGCCACCTCGCGTGCCGCGCCGAACTCAGCGCCGTCCGCACCGTCCTCGGCGGGCCCGACGGTCCTGCGCAGCGACTGCGCGGCGTGCGTGTAGTACTGCTCGACGTAGTCGCGCACCATGCGCGAGGCCAGCACCTTCGGGCCGAGTGTCTGCAGTGTGTGCCGCACCATCTCGATCCAGCGTGGCGGCACCCCGTGTTCGTCACGCTCGTAGAACTTGGGCGCCACGGCCTGCTCCAGCAGGTCGTAGAGCGCGCTGGCCTCCAGGTCGTCCCGGCGAGCCTCGTCGGCCACACCGTCGGCAGACGGTATCTCCCAACCGTTTTCGCCGTCGTACCACTCGTCCCACCAACCATCGCGGATGGACAGGTTCAGCCCACCGTTGAGCGCGCTCTTCATCCCGGAGGTGCCGCAGGCCTCCAGCGGCCGCAGGGGGTTGTTCAGCCAGACGTCACAACCCCAGTACAAGTGCCGGGCCATGGACATGTCGTAGTCGGGCAAAAACGCGATGCGGTGGCGTACCGCCGGCCGGTCGGCGAAGCGCACCACCTGCTGGATCAACGCCTTCCCCCCGTCGTCGGCCGGGTGCGACTTTCCGGCGACGATCAGCTGAATCGGCCTGTCCTCATCGAGCAGCAGGCGTTCGAGCCGCTCCGGGTCGCGCAGCATCAGCGTCAGCCGCTTGTACGTGGGCACCCGCCGGGCGAACCCAATGGTAAGCACGTTCGGATCGAATGCCGTTGCTATCCAGCCCAATTCGGCGTCCGATGCGCCGCGTTCCAGCCAGGATTTCCGCAGCCGCTGCCGGACGTCCTCGACCAGCAGCGACCGCAATTGCGAGCGGATCCACCAAAGATGGCCCGCGTCAACCTGGTTCAGCCGAAGCCAGACGCCGGGATCGCCGAACGAATCCGACCCGGCCAACTCACGCCCCAACTGCAACCATTGCGGCGCCGCCCAGGTGCGCGCGTGAACCCCGTTGGTGATCGACCCGATCGGCACTTCGTCCGCGTCGAACCCGGACCACAGCTCGTTGAACATGGCCCGACTCACCTCACCGTGCAGCAACGAGACGCCGTTGGCCCGCTGCGCCAGCCGCAGACCCATGTGCGCCATGTTGAATTTGGTCGGGTCGTCCTCGGCGCCGAGCGCGAGAATCCGGGCCGTCGGTACGCCTGGCAACAGCGCGGGCGCGCCCTTGCCGCCGGCTTTCTTCTTGCCGGGATCGTCCTCGATCTGGCCGTCGAAGTAGAGCCGCACCATGTCGATCGGGAACCGGTCGATACCCGCGGGCACCGGAGTGTGAGTGGTGAACACGGTGCTGGATCGCACGACGGCCAGCGCGGTGTCGAAGTCCAAGCCGGCATCGGTCATCAATTCGCGGATGCGTTCGGCTCCGAGGAATCCCGCGTGCCCCTCATTCATGTGGAACACCTCGGGCGCGGGCAGGCCTTCGATGGAGGTGAACGCGCGGATCGCCCGCACGCCGCCGATGCCGGCCAGCAGCTCTTGGCGCATCCGGTGTTCCTGGTCACCGCCGTACAGCCGGTCGGTAATGCCGCGCAGCTCGTGCTCGTTCTCCGGGACATCGGAATCGAGCAGAAGCAGCGGCACCCGGCCCACCTGAGCAACCCAGATCCGTGCGTGCAGCTGGGCGGAGTCGGGAAGCGTCAGCTCGACCAGGACGGGATCGCCGGCGGCATCGGTGAGTAGCCGCAACGGCAGGCCCTGCGGGTCCAGCGACGGGTAAGTCTCGTTTTGCCAGCCGTCGGCGGTCAGCGACTGGCGGAAATAACCGGACCGGTAGTACAGGCCCACGGCCACCAGGGGCACCCCCAGATCCGAGGCCGACTTGAGGTGGTCCCCGGCGAGGATGCCCAGGCCGCCCGAGTAATTGGGCAGCACCTCGGCGACGCCGAACTCCATCGAGAAGTAGGCGATGGCCGTCGGCATCGCCACGCCTTCGGCTTGCTGCTGCTGGTACCACAGCGGACGGCTCAGGTAGTCGTTGAGGTCGGCTGCCAACTGATCGAGTCGGCCCAAGAATGCTTCGTCGAGGGCCAGCTCGTCGAGTCGTGCCGGATTCACCGCGCCCAGCAACGCCACTGGATCAGAGCCGCAGCGCTCCCACAGGCCGACGTCGATGGTCGCGAACAAGTCCTGGGTCGGCTTGTCCCATGACCATCGCAAGTTGGTCGACAGCTGATCCAGCGCGGCCAGCCGTTCGGGGAGGTGAGCGCGGACGGTAAAGCGGCGGAGGGCTTTCACGCGTCCTTACCTTACTGAGGATTTCGCCCCATGCACGGCGTCGGTGGAGACCGCTTTTCCCGCCGAGGGTGTGACCGGACACTAGGCTGGGTATCGGTTAGTTATTGGGGCCGCAACGGTGCTTCCCCGCAGAGGAAGTTCCCCACGACAGGAAGTTTCGCCAGACGAGAGGCATTCCGCGACGGAGCGCACAGCGGTCTGGCCGCAGACAATCGGAACCAGTCGGCGAGGTCCGAAGCGGACCGAGGAGGAGCCGGCAAACCGGAACCAGTCGGCGACGATGCGGTCCGCGAACGCGGACCGAGGAGGAGCCGGCAAATCGGAACCAGTCGGCGACGATGCGGTCCGCGAAAGCGGACCGAGGAGGAGCCGGCAAATCGGAACGGAGTGTTGTGCCTGGTCGTGTCGAGATCGATAACGTACAACCCGTCGTCTCCTGCGGCGCGTATCCCGCCAAGGCCGTGGTCGGCGAGACCGTCCCGGTCAGCGCGGCGGTATGGCGTGAGGGCCACGAGGCTGTCGCCGCGACCCTGGTCGTGCGGTACCTCGGACCGCGTTATCCGCAGGTCAGCGAAACCCGCCGAATCAAAGCGGTCCAGGCCCCGGTGAAGATCGCGACGGAAGTCGACGGTGCGGGAGATCAGCAACGGATCAAGCCGCTGCTGCTGCCGATGACGTTGGGCCTCGAGCCGTACGTCTTCCACGGGCAATTCACGCCCGACCGGGTGGGCCTGTGGACATTCAGAGTCGATGGCTGGGGGGACCCGATCCACTCCTGGCGGCATGGCCTGGTAGCCAAGCTCGAGGCCGGCCAGGGCGAGACGGAACTGTCCAATGACCTCTTGGTCGGGGCAGCGCTGCTCGAGCGCGCCGCCACGGGCGTGCCGCGCGCGAGGCGCGAACCGCTGATGGCGGCCGCCACGGCGTTGCGGAGCCCCGGGGATCCGATCACCCGCACCGCCTTGGCCCTGGGGCCGGAAATCGACGAGATCCTGGCCGAGTATCCGTTGCGCGATCTGGTCACCCGGGGCGAGCAGTACGGGGTCTGGGTGGACCGGCCGCTCGCCCGCTTCGGCTCCTGGTACGAGATGTTCCCCCGCTCGACCGGGGGGTGGGACGCCGAGGGCAAGCCCGTCCACGGCACGTTCGCCACGGCGGCCGCCGAGCTTCCACGCATCGCGGCAATGGGATTCGACGTGGTGTACCTACCGCCGATCCACCCGATCGGCAAGGTGCACCGCAAGGGCCGCAACAACTCTCCCACCGCCGCTCCCGGCGATGTTGGTTCTCCGTGGGCAATCGGCAGCGACGAGGGTGGCCACGACGCCGTCCACCCGGACCTGGGCACCATCGAAGACTTCGACGCCTTCGTCGCCGCGGCGCGCGAGTTGGGGATGGAGGTCTCGCTGGACCTGGCGTTGCAGTGCGCCCCGGACCACCCGTGGGCCCGCGATCACCGTGAATGGTTCACCGAGCTGCCCGACGGCACCATCGCCTATGCGGAGAACCCGCCGAAGAAATATCAAGACATCTATCCGCTCAACTTCGACAACGACCCGGCGGGCCTCTACGACGAGGTGCTGCGCGTCGTCCGGCACTGGATGGACCACGGCGTCAAGTTCTTTCGGGTTGACAACCCGCACACCAAGCCGCCGAACTTCTGGGCATGGCTGATCGCCCAGGCGAAGAGCATCGACCCCGATGTGCTGTTCCTCTCGGAGGCCTTCACGCCGCCGGCCCGCCAGTACGGATTGGCGAAGCTCGGGTTCACGCAGTCCTACAGCTACTTCACCTGGCGCACGGCCAAGCAGGAACTCACCGAGTTCGGCGACGCCATCGCCGCCGCCGCGGACTTTCGGCGCCCCAACCTGTTCGTGAACACCCCCGACATCCTGCACGCCATCCTGCAGCACAACGGCCCCGGCATGTTCGCGATCCGGGCGGTGCTGGCGGCGACCATGGGTCCGGCCTGGGGCGTGTATTCGGGGTACGAGCTCTTCGAGCACCGCGCGGTGCGGGAAGGCAGCGAGGAGTATCTGAACTCCGAGAAATACGAACTGCGGCCTCGTGATTTCGCGGGCGCGCTGGCCGAAGGGCGGTCGCTCGAGCCGTTCATCACCCGGCTCAACTCCATTCGCCGGTTACACCCCGCGCTGCAGCAGTTGCGTACCATCCATTTCCACGCCATCGACAACGATGCGCTACTGGCCTACAGCAAATTCGACCCGGCGACCGGCGACTGTGTGCTGGTGGTCGTCACGCTCAACGCGTTCGGGCCCGAGGAAGCCACGCTGTTTTTGGATATGGCGGCTTTGGGTATGGAGCCCTATGAGCGTTTCTGGGTGCGCGACGAAATCACCGGCCAGGAATTCCAATGGGGGCAAGCAAACTACGTTCGCATCGACCCTGCGCGAGCGGTCGCGCATGTCATCAACATGCCACTCATCCCGCAGGAGTCCCGAATGACGCTGCTCCGCAGGCCACCAAAAGGACCGGAGGGATTGTGACATGAGCCAAGCAGACCAACTCGCCAGGACGCACCTGGCGCCCGACCCCGCCGACTTGTCGCGCCTGCTGGCCGGCACGCATCACAACCCGCACGGGATCCTGGGCGCCCACGAGTACACCGACCACACCGTCATCCGGGCGTTCCGCCCGCATGCGGTCGAGGTCGTGGCGCTCGTCGGAGACGACCGTTTCCCGTTGGAGCACATCGAGTCCGGCCTGTTCGCCGTGGCGCTGCCCTTCACCAACCTGATCGACTACCGGCTGCAGGTGAAATACGAGGGTTCCGAGCCATACACCGTCGCCGACGCGTACCGATTTCTGCCCACCCTGGGCGAGGTGGACCTCTTCCTGTTCGGCGAGGGCCGTCACGAGCGACTCTGGGAAGTCCTTGGCGCGCACCCTCGTTCGTTCACCACGGCCGACGGCGTCGTCAACGGCGTGTCGTTCGCGGTGTGGGCGCCCAACGCCAAGGGCGTCAGCCTGATCGGCGAGTTCAACGGCTGGACGGGCAACGATGCACCCATGCGGTCGCTGGGCTCCTCGGGCGTGTGGGAGCTGTTCTGGCCCGACTTCCCCGCCAACGGCCTGTACAAGTTTCGCGTGCATGGCGCCGACGGCGTCGTGACCGACCGCGCCGATCCCATGGCGTTCGCCACCGAAGTGCCGCCGCACACCGCGTCTCGCGTGACGCGCAGCGAATACACATGGCAGGACGCCGAGTGGATGGAGCGGCGCGCTCAGCTCAACCCGGTGTTCGAGCCGATGAGCACCTATGAGGTCCACCTCGGCTCGTGGCGGCCCGGACTCGGTTACCGGCAACTGGCCGAGGAGCTGACCAATTATGTGGTCGAGCATGGGTTCACCCACGTCGAGTTGCTCCCGGTCGCCGAGCACCCGTTCGCCGGGTCATGGGGTTACCAGGTGACGTCGTACTACGCGCCGACATCGCGGTTCGGCACACCCGACGAATTCCGGGCGTTGGTCGACGCGCTGCACAACGCCGGCATCGGCGTCATCGTTGACTGGGTGCCGGCGCATTTCCCGAAAGATGCATGGGCGTTGGGACGGTTTGACGGCACCCCGCTTTATGAACATGCCGATCCTAAGCGTGGCGAGCAACTAGACTGGGGCACTTACGTTTTCGATTTCGGGCGCGCCGAGGTGCGTAACTTCCTGGTGGCCAACGCGCTGTATTGGCTCGAGGAGTACCACGTCGACGGGTTACGGGTCGACGCCGTTGCCTCCATGCTGTATTTGGACTACTCGCGCCCCGAGGGCGGCTGGACGCCGAACATCTACGGTGGGCGGGAAAACCTGGAGGCCGTGCAATTCCTGCAGGAGATGAACGCCACGGTGCACAAGTCGGCCCCCGGCATCGTCACCATCGCCGAGGAGTCGACGTCGTGGCCCGGTGTCACGCGCCCGACCAACCTTGGCGGCCTTGGCTTCTCGATGAAGTGGAATATGGGCTGGATGCACGACACGCTCGACTACATCAGCCGCGACCCGATTTACCGCAACTACCACCACCACGAGATGACGTTCTCGATGCTCTACGCATTCAGCGAGAACTACGTGCTGCCGATCAGCCACGACGAGGTCGTGCACGGCAAAGGCACGCTGTGGGGCCGCATGCCGGGCAACAACCACGTCAAGGCGGCCGGGCTGCGCAGCCTGCTCGCCTACCAGTGGGCGCACCCCGGCAAGCAATTGCTGTTCATGGGGCAGGAATTCGGCCAGCGCGCCGAGTGGTCGGAGGAACGCGGCTTGGATTGGTGGCAGCTCGACGAGCAAGGCTTCTCGAACGGCGTGCTGCGTCTGGTGCGCGACATCAACGACATCTACCGCAACCACCCCGCGCTGTGGAGCCAGGACACCGTCCCCGACGGCTACTCCTGGATCGACGCGAATGACTCGGCCAACAACGTGTTGAGCTTCCTGCGGTACGGCAGCGACGGCTCCGTGATGGCCTGCGTCTTCAATTTCGCCGGCAACGAGCACAGCGGATACCGGCTCGGCCTGCCGTCCGCCGGCCGTTGGCGCGAGGTGCTCAACACCGACGCCACCGACTACAACGGGACCGGCATCGGCAACATGGGTGGTGTCGATGCCACCGAGGACCCGTGGCACGGGCGACCCGCATCGGCGGTGCTGGTGCTTCCGCCCAATTCGGCCTTGTGGCTCGAGCCCGAGTAGGCCGTCAGTAGAGCGCGTTGGCGAGGTTGCGCCGTCCGGCGACGACCTCGGGGTCGGCAGGATCGAAAAGCTCGAAAAGCTCGATCAATCGGGTGCGCACCTTGGTCCGGTCGTCCCCAGATGTGCTGCGCACCAAAGCGATCAGGCGATCGAAGGCCGCGCTCACATCCTGATTGAGGATTTGCACGTCGGCGGCGGCGAAGGCCGCATCGATGTCGCTCGGTGCCGCGTCGGCGGCCGCGAGGGCATCCGGCGAGTGGGTGGTGGCGCGCTTGAGGAAGTCGATCTGCCGGATCGCGCCCTTGGCTTCGACGCTGCCCGGATTGGCATCCAAGATCGCTTGATACGAGGTTCTCGCCGCCTCGAAATCACCCGCCTCGAGCTGTTCACGGGCGGCGGCCAGCTCGGGGTCGACCTCGTCGGGGTCCGCGGAACCGCTTGGGCCCTTGAGCTTTCCGGCCGTCGCAGAGAGAAGCGAGTCCACCCAGCCCCGCAACTGCTCGGGCGGCTGCATCCCTTGGAAGCTGGACAGCGGCTGCCCGGCGGCCAGAGCCACGACGGTCGGCACCGCGTCGACACCGAATATCTGGGCCACCCTTGGCGCCACGTCGACGTTGACCGTGGCAAGGGACCACTTGCCGTTGTCCTCGGCGGCCAGGCCGGACAGGATGTCGACGAGCTGGACACATGCGTCGCTGCGTGGCGACCACAGCAGCACCACGACCGGCACTTCCTCGGACCGGAGCAGGACTTCGGTTTCGAAATTGGCTTCGGTGATCGCGGTGACGCCAGGACCGGCCTCAGCGGCCGGCGTTGCACCGGCGCCCGTCGCGCCGGCCGGCGGCTGTTGCTGGGCCCGCTGCTTGAGGCCGGATAAGTCGACCGCACCGGCCATCGCCGGGCCTATCGAGGGTCGCGGACGCGTCACGTTGTCAAGTTTGTCATGCGCATCGGTGACCTATCCACCCGGTGGCGAGGACGTCCGGGCCAGTCCAGAGGGCGCATGGACGGGCCCCGACCGGGACATATGACCAAGATCACAAAAATTCCCGCACGTCATGAGCCAGCAACCTCGCGCGTGGGCGCGAGCGCCCCGGCCGAGCTACTTTGCCCGCAGAATCAGCGCGTCGCCCTGGCCACCCGCGCCGCACAGGGCGGCGACGGCGTAGCCGGAGCCGCGGCGGGCCAATTCCAGCGCCGCATGCAGCGTGATCCGAGCGCCCGACATGCCGATGGGATGCCCGACGGCGATCGCACCGCCGTTGACGTTGACGATCTCGGGATCCAACCCGAGTTCGCGGGTCGATGCCAGCGCGACCGCCGAGAACGCCTCGTTGATTTCCACGACGTCGAGCTGGTCGACGGAGATGCCCTCGCGGCTGAGGGCTTTCTTGATCGCGTTGGCGGGCTGCGACTGCAGGGTGGAGTCCGGCCCGGCCACCACACCGTGGGCGCCGATTTCGACCAGCCAGGTCAGGCCGAGCTCTTCTGCCTTCGCCTTGTTCATCACCACCACGGCGGCCGCCCCGTCGGAAATCTGCGACGCCGAACCGGCGGTGATGGTGCCATCGCGACGGAAGGCCGGCTTGAGCCCGGCCAGCGATTCGGCGGTGGTGTTGGCGCGGATCCCCTCGTCCTCGGTGAACTGCAGCGAATCACCCTTGCGCTGTGGGATGTTGACCGGCACGACTTCGTCCGCGAAGACACCGTCCTTCCACGCCGCGGCCGCCTTCTGATGCGACCGCGCAGCGAACTCGTCCTGCTCCTGGCGGGTGAATTGGTCCACGTCGTTGCGCTGCTCGGTGAGCGCGCCCATCGGCTGGTCGGTGAACACGTCGTGCAGACCGTCGTAGGCCATGTGGTCGAGGACCGTGACGTCGCCATACTTGTAACCCGCGCGGCTGTCCATCAGCAAATGAGGCGCCTTGGTCATCGACTCCTGGCCCCCAGCCACCACCACGTCGAACTCGCCGGCGCGAATGAGCTGGTCAGCGAGCGCGATGGCGTCGATGCCGGACAGGCACATCTTGTTGATGGTCAGCGCCGGAACGTCCCAGCCGATGCCGGCCGCAACGGCCGCCTGGCGCGCGGGCATCTGGCCGGCCCCGGCCGTCAGCACCTGCCCCATGATCACGTACTCGACCAGGCGACCCGGCACTTGAACATTCGGGAAAGCCTTCTCCAGCGCGCCGGCGATCGCGATGGCACCCAGGTCGCTGGCCGAAAAATCCTTCAGCGAACCCATCAATTTGCCGATCGGCGTGCGCGCTCCAGCAACGATCACCGACGTCGTCATGAAAACCTCCTAGGGGTCCGTGGACGGCCGATTCGGCCTCCCGGAGAAGCGCAATCTTTGCCGCCAGGTTACCTTTATGTGATGACGACCGATCAAGTTGATGCCCGTCAGATCCTGGCCACCGGCCTGGTGACGGCGATCGATCACGTCGGCATCGCAGTCGCCGACCTGGACGCGGCAATCGCCTGGTATCACGACCACCTCGGCATGAACGTGGTGCACGAGGAAGTCAACGAGGAGCAGGGAATCCGCGAGGCCATGCTGGCCGTGCGCGACGCACCGGCCGGTACCGCGCAGATCCAGCTGATGGCCCCGTTCGACGACTCCTCGACCATCGCGAAGTTCCTCGACAAACGCGGGCCGGGCATTCAGCAGATGGCGGTTCGCGTGAGCGACCTCGACAGCGTGATCGAGCATCTGCGCTCCCAGGGCATCCGGTTGATCTACGACGCGCCGCGCCGCGGCACGGCAAACTCGCGGATCAACTTCATCCACCCCAAGGACGCCGGCGGCGTTCTCATCGAGCTGGTCGAACCGGCCGCCTGATCACGACCACTTCCGGGTCGGGCCCCGCGTGGCGCGGTGGCTCCAGCACGGGGTGTGCCAATGCCGCCGATCGTCAGCTCCCCCGAGTGTCGAATCGGTCGGCCACACCACGAGATGTGCGGTACCGGCGCGTATTTCGTGATCACAACCGGGACAGCGGTAGGTCTTGACCGCACGGTCCGCCGCGACGGGCCGGACTTCGTACTCGTGGCCGTCGGGCCCGATCTCCAAGCGGCGCGGCACCAGGGGAGGCAGTGACGCCCGCTGCCGACGTGGCGGTGTGCGGCGTCTAGCCATGTCACCAGCCTAACGCGGTTCAGAACAGCCGGTATTCGTCGCTGTCCATTCCTCGCATCTTGTCGTAATCCAGTGTGATGCAACGGATCCCGCGGTCGGTGGCCAGCGTGCGCGCTTGCGGCTTGATCTGCTGTGCGGCGAACACCCCCTTCACCGGCGCGAGCACGCTGTCGCGATTGAGCAACTCGAGGTAGCGGGTGAGCTGCTCAACGCCGTCGATCTCGCCGCGTCGCTTGATTTCCACCGCGACGGAACCGCCTTGCTCGTCACGGCAGAGCAGGTCGACGGGCCCGATGGCGGTCATGTATTCGCGACGCACCAGCGTGTAGCCCTCGCCGAGCAGTTGCACGTGCTCGGCGAGCAACGCCTGCAAGTGGGCTTCGACGCCGTCCTTGACCAGGCCGGGGTCCACCCCCAGGTCATGGCTGGAATCGTGCTCGACCTCCTCGACGGTGATGCGCAGCTGCTCCCCGGCCTTGTTCTGGACGACCCACACGGGCACCTGATCACCGGGCTCCTCGGTGAGCCAGCAAGGGGGACTCATCCAATTCAGCGGCTTGTAGGCGCGGTCGTCGGCGTGCACGCTGACCGATCCGTCGGCCTTGAACAGCAACAACCTGCGGGCCGACGGAAGATGCGCGGTGAGCCGACCGACATAGTCCACAGTGCACTGGGCGATCACTAGACGCACCCGACTCACCTTAGAGCGTGGCCGACAAATTAGGCTGACGCCACCATGTCGGCCAACCAGAGCTTGGCAAAACGCATCGGCCGGGTGCTCGAGACGGTCACCCGGCAGAGCGGGCGGCTCCCAGAGACCCCGGCGTACGGCTCGCTGCTGCTGGGACGGGTTTCGGAAAGCCAGCGACGTCGCCGCATTCGCATCCAGGTCATCCTGACGGTGTTGGTCTTGGGCGCCAATCTGATCGGCATCGCCGTCGCGCTGCTCCTGGTGACCATCGCCATTCCGCAGCCCAGCGTGTTCGACGCGCCGTGGTGGATCACCTTCGCGGCATCACCGGCGTATATCGCGCTGGCACTGGCGGTGGGCACCTATTGGATCACCCGCAGGACCGTCGTATCGCTGCGCTGGGCGATCGAGGAGCGCACGCCGAACCGGGAGGACGAGCGAAACACTTTTCTGGCCCCATGGCGCATCGCCCGCTTCGATCTCGTCCTGTGGGGGGTCGGGGCGACGGTCCTGACGACGCTTTACGGACTGGTCAACACGCTATTCATCCCGCGCTTCCTCATCGCGGTGGGCATCTGCGGAATCTTGGTGGCGACCGGCAGTTATCTGCTCGCCGAGTTCGCGCTGCGCCCGGCGGCGGCCCAAGCGCTCGAAGCAGGGCCACCGCCGCGGCGATTCGCCTCGGGGATCATGGGCCGGACCATGGTGGTCTGGTTCCTCGGCTCGGGCCTGCCCGTTCTCGGTATTGGCTTCCTGGCCGGCTTCCAAGCCCTGATGCGCAATCTGACCGAAACGCAATTCGCCGTCGGCGTGCTGATCGTGTCGATCGCCACGCTCATCTTCGGTTGCCTCTTGATGTGGATCCTGGCCTGGCTCACCGCAACTCCCGTGCGCGTGGTCCGCGCGGCGCTGAGGCGTGTCGAGCGCGGTGATCTGCGGGGCGACCTCGTCGTGTTCGACGGGACCGAACTCGGTGAACTACAACGCGGATTCAACGCGATGGTGGACGGGCTGCGCGAGCGCGAACGCGTTCGCGACCTGTTCGGCCGGCACGTTGGGCGAGAGGTGGCCCTGGCCGCCGAACGCGAGCGACCGAAGCTGGGCGGCGAAGAACGGCACGTGGCGGTGGTATTCATCGACATCGTCGGGTCGACCAAGCTGGTGACGAGCCGGCCCGCGTCGGAGATCGTCCAGTTGCTCAACCAATTCTTCGGAATAGTCGTGGAGGAAGTGGACCGACACTGCGGGCTGGTCAACAAGTTTGAGGGCGATGCCACGCTGGCCGTGTTCGGGGCCCCCAATCATTTGGACTGCCCCGAAGAGCAAGCGCTGGCCGCCGCGCGTGCCATCGCCGAGCGGCTGAACGACGAAATCTCTGAGTGCCGGGCCGGTATCGGCGTGGCGGCCGGCC
The DNA here is from genome assembly GCF_001672665.1 of Mycobacterium sp. E2238. Lineage (NCBI taxonomy): Bacteria > Bacillati > Actinomycetota > Actinomycetes > Mycobacteriales > Mycobacteriaceae > Mycobacterium > Mycobacterium sp. E2238. The sequence continues at coordinate 68,973 of NZ_LZKF01000255.1, forward strand.
AAGTCGTGGCCGGGAACGTCGGCGCCAGGGAACGCTTCGAATACACCGTGATCGGCGGACCGGTCAATGAGGCGGCCCGGCTGTGCGAACTCGCCAAGTCGTACCCGGGCCTACTGCTCGCGGCGGCCGACGCGCTGGAAGGGGTCGGTGAGAAGGAGCGCGCCCGTTGGTCTTTGGGCGAGACCGTGACCCTCCGTGGACACGAGAACCCCACGCGGCTCGCCATGCCCACCGACCCGGCGGAGTGATTGATTTCGGACCCGAGTGGGTAAGGGGTTTATGGACATCGCCCCTCTAGAGATTGGTGTTGACATGACCGGAAGTGGAACTGTCCGCCGTGTTGCCGTCGCGGCGGGCATCGCCGCGGCAATCGCGCTGAGTTCGTTCACCGCCGGATGTAGCTCGAACAACAACAACAAGAACCCGACGACCTCGACCGTTACCACCACCGTCACCACGCCCGCGAGCGTCACCACGACGGCGCCGGCGGCGACGACTCCCGCCGGACCGGGCGGCGGCCCCGAGACCGGACCCGGTGGCGCCACGACCGCCGGACCGGGTGGTTCCGGCGCCGGCGCCGGGCCAGGAGGGGCGAGCGCGGGTGTGCCGGGCGCCGGGGCTTCCGCTGGACCCGGGGGCGCGGGCGCCTGCGCCGGCGGTGTTTGCGTCGGGACCCCTCCCGCCCCGTAACCGCCTGCCGGGCGCAATCAATAACGGGTGGTCAAGGCTTCAACGAGGTGGTTGTTGGTGCGGGAGTCGCTCTCCCGCACCAACAACGCCACGAGGCCCGAGCCGGCCAGCAGCAGCGCGCCGACGAAACCGGCGACCGCGGGCCAGCCGTGGACTCCGTAAATGAGGCCGCCGACCGCGCCGGCGACTGATCCGCCCAAGTAATAGCTGAACAAATACAGCGCGGACGCCTCCGCGCGGTCGCGTTGTGCCAACGCGCCCACCCAACCGCTGGCCACGGTGTGCGCGGCGAAGAAGCCACCCGTGAAGACGCCGACGCCCACCACTACCGCGGCCAGGGCGTGCGACACCGTCAGCAGTAGACCCGTCATCGTGACCGGCAAGGCGACTCCGAGCACGAGTGGGCGTCCCCTGCTGTCGGCGAGCCGCCCGGCCACCAGCGATGTCCAGGTGCCGACCAGGTACAGCAGGAACAGCAGGCCAACAACCGACGGAGCCAGGCCGAACGGCCGCGCGGTCAGCCGGTAGCCAAGGTAGTTGTACACGGTCACGAATCCACCCATCAGCACGAATCCCACCGCGAAGAGCTTCAGCAGCAAGGGATTTCGCAGATGTGCCGCGAGGCTACACACGCTGGCCCGCGCACTCGTCTCTTTCGCTTCGAAGAACTGAGACCTCGGCACCAGGACGGCGAAGACCACCGTGCCGGCCAGCGTCGTCAGGGAACACACCAGCAGCGCGACCCGCCAATTGCTGACCTCGATAACGAACGACGGGACGAGGCGACCGGCCAGTCCGCCGACCGTCGTTCCGGCGATGTAGCGGCCCATCGCCGATCCGAGCGACGAAGCGTGCACCTCCTCGGCCAGGAACGCCATCGCGACAGCGGGTATCCCGGCCAGGGCGACGCCGTGCACCGCGCGGCCGACGAGCAGCACGCCGAGCGTCGGACTGAATGGCAGCAACAGCCCGATCACGCTGGACGCCAGGCCGGAGGTCAGCATCACTGGGATTCGCCCGTAGCGCTCGGATACCACGCTCGCGGGAATGACGGCCAGCGCCAGCATTCCAGTAGTCAGCGAGACCGTCAGCGCCGCGACGGCGGGGGTGATCCGGTAGGACGCGGACAAGGCCGGAAGCAACGCCTGTGTGCAGTACATCGCGGCGAAACTGGCGAGACCGGCGCCGTACAGCGCCGTTGTCAGCCGGCGATATCCGCTAGTTCCGGCTCGGTGCGCGACGGCAGAGGGGCGCTCAGGCATAGCAACGATGCTTCCGGCCAGCGAAGTACAACGGAAATGAATTATTCGTTGACCTGTTATGCAATAATCGAATAAGTAGAGGTGGTGGTATGTGGGCGACGATTACGAGTGGTTCGTCACACTCGCGGAGCTAGAGCACGTCACCGCGGCCGCCGAGCAGCTGCACCTGGCGCAGCCGACGCTCACCCGGATGCTGGCGCGCCTGGAAAGGCGACTGGGCGTGGCGCTGTTCGATCGCCGCGGCAAGCGACTATCTCTGAACACGTATGGCCGCATCTTTTACGAGCACGCACGGCGGGCACAGTCGGAGCTCGACTCGGCCCGGCGCGCAATCGACGACCTGGCCAATCCGGCTGTCAGCGAGATCCGGTTGGGATTCCTCGGTTCGTTCGGAGCGACGGTGGTGCCGCGCTTGATCGCCGGATTCAAGGAAGTATCGCCACGAGTTACGTTCGCGCTCCAGGAGGGTGCGGCCGAATCGGTCGGCGACCTCGTGCAGTCTGGAGAAGTCGACGTCGGTGTGGTGTCCCCACGCCCGCGGCGGGCGGTTCTCGCCTGGCGCAGCCTCTTTCGGCAGCGGCTCGGTATCGCCGTCCCGCCGGGGCACCGATTCACCGGCAGTGCGTCGGTATCCATGACCGAGCTGGCCGACGAGCCCGTCGTGGCCATGCACCCCGGGTTCGGCATGCGTCGATTGCTCGACGAGCTTTGTGTCGCAGCGCATTTCCAGCCGCGGATCGTATTGGAAGCGGCGAACCTCACCACGACCGCGGGCCTGGTGGCCGCCGGACTGGGCGTCGGCCTGATGCCCATCGACGGCAGCGACTACGCACCGGGGTTGAGCGTGATGCCGCTGGCCGACGCCGACGCGTACCGCGACGTGGGGATGATCTGGGATTCGGGCCGGCCGCTTTCCCGCCCGGCCCGCGATTTCATCGCGGCCGCCGCGGCAGTCCGTCAGCGACAGCCTTAGGTCGGCGCGGTCCGCCGGCTTACCCAACACGATTCGATTGGTTGGCTGTGCCGATCAATAGGGAAATTCCTTATTTGTTCCTCTCCCCCAACACGCGAGAGTTGCTAGCGGAGCAGACCACAACGTTCGACTGATGCGCGGCACACCGATCCGTGAGTACAGGGCAAAGGAGAAAAGCAATGGCGAGAATGCGGCTTTCGGTATCTCTGAGCCTCATGACGACAGCGGCCACCGGTGTCGCCCTGTTCTCCGTGAGCGCGCCAGTGGGGATTGCCCGCGCTGATCAGCAGGACATGAAGCAATACGTCAACAACGAGCGCCGTTCCACCAGCTGTCCAGGGCTGACGGACCGCGCCGACCTCGACAATGCGGCTCAGCAGTATGCGAACACCGAGAAGACCCCGGTGCAGTCAGGCGGCTACCGGGGCGCCGTCGTCGCCTTCCTCGGCTCAGGCGATCCGTACGCCAAGGCCGCTGACAGCGCCATGGCGAAGGCGAAAGGTGCGGTCCACGACTGCAAGTACACCGACTATGGCGTGGGTTTCATCCGACATGAAGACCGCAGTGTCGACGTCGTGACCATCGTGCTCGGCGCGGAAAACCCCACGCCGACCGTCTCTCCGCCGTCCAACCAGGCGCATGGACCGGGGCTCGATTTGGAACAGAGTGCCGTCGTTCAGGCACGCAGCGGAACCAGCTGCCCAGGGCTGGCCTACCAAACCGCACTTGAAGGCGTGGCGCAACAGTACGCCAGAACAGAGAGTCCCGCGTTCGCGCCCGGCCAGACAGGATTTCTGGCATCCGGTGATCCCACGGTCAGAGCCATTGACAGCCTGATCCCTAAAGCCCACAACGCGATTGCCGATTGCAGCAACACGGTGTACGGCGTGGGCTTCGTCCGGCACGACGACAGAAATGTCAGCGTCGTCACGGTTGTGCTTGCAAAGCACTGACCCGACTGTTTCTGTGTCGACCGACGCGTAATGTCCTTCGGCGCCAACTACTTACCCAGCAAGTGCCTCAGTCCTGATGTGCCACACGCCACCGGTCATATCCTGCGCTCCCTTGAACATCACCTGCACCGGCGCCAGCGGCCACATCCCAAAACTGTTGACAGTTAAGCTCTGCCGAGGGGCGGTACTTGAGTAGCTGCCGTTACCCGGTCGGCAGGAATGCCCGCCTGCAGACAGGCTCGGGTGACCAGGTCGGCGGAATCGGCCGAGAAGATTCCGAACATGTAGGCGTCCTCCGGTACCGAGACGGCGTAGAGCAACTGAGGGGGATGGGCTTGGGCGGCAAGGGCCGCCAGTGATCGTCGCAGGGACTGCGCCATGTCCGCGATAAGTAGCTCATCGCTTTGGCGGGTGTACCACTCCGCCAGATAACACGGTGACGAAGCATCATCATCAGCCGTCACAACATGCACCCCGAGCTATCCGGGCTCTAGCGCGGCACTTGCGGGGCGATTTCACGGGCCAGTTTTACCGCAGCGGCATTCGCGTCGTCGGGCGAGAGCCGCAAGACTGCGACCTGCACCGTATTGACGCGATTGCCGGCAGCGAATTCGACTTCACCGCCACCCAGGTAACGCATCCCGTCCGGCCCCGGCCTGGAGGTGTCCGGGAAGCTCGGCGCTGGAAGCTTGTTGTTCAGGGCGGTGCCGGGGTTGCTGATCGTGAGTGAGACGGATTCCTCAGTCGCGGTGTTCTGCCACGTGCAGTCGGCTTGTTGCGGATCCTTGCCCGTCGCCACACCCGGAGCCGGCGCGCCTAGCAGTGACGAAATCTCCTGTGGCGCAACCATAGAGCAGGCGTCAATGCGTGCCGCAACCGGCGGCTTGGAGGCGGCGGTCGACTGCGACGCCGGTGCCCCGGCGGCGCCGGCGTTCAGACCGTTCGACCCACATGCGGCTAGCACGCAGCACACCGCGGCGATGGCCGGTATCCCTTGCGGGCGAGGCGGCCGGATCAGGATCGAACTTACCGACGCACCATTATTGCCAAATGCACGCATGGTTTACCTCCCACATCGCGAACCGGTGACTCGACGGCCCAACGAATTTCGACACTAGGAGCTTCGGATCGCGGCTATCAATAGGGAGTTCCCCTACACCCGCGCCGAGCGCGGCCGTCCGCGCCCGTTTAACGCACAAGAGACGCAACACCGCGATACTGGCCCGTGCGTCATAGCCATAGGGAAATGCCCTATTGGCCGGCACACACATCGGGCATAGCTTCGAAATCGTTAGACGCAGCAGCAAAACCGTCAACACCGCTTGACGAGAACTGCACCGAGTGAGGCCCCATGACCAGATCACGACCACGCATAACGCTTGCGTCCGCAGCAGCGTCTGCAGGCGCCGTTGTCTTGGCGGCAGCCATCGCCACTCCGGCCGCACATGCTGATCCTCTCGACGCGATTCGGGGTGCGGTCAACGGCGCACGTGCCGAATCGACTTGTCCACCCTTGACGTATTCCGGTCAATTAGAAGCCGCCGCGCAGCAGCTCGCCAGACAACCGAGCGACGCCTACGAGCACATCAATCCCCACGGCTACCAGGGCGCCACGAGCGGTAACCTCGTTCGCGACGATCCCACGGCCAGAGCCACATCCGAACTCGTGGCACAGGAAAGGATCCCCATTCACGACTGCGCCAATAAGGATTACGGCGTAGGCATGTTTCGGGACGACGGAGCGGACAAGAGTGTTGTCGCCGTCGTGCTGGGTAAGCCGGCGCCGCCAAAAGCCCCGCCGGCGCCACCACCCTCGCCGAAAGCCGCACCAGATCCCCCGCCGGCGCCGGTCCACCAGCTCGCCAAAGTGGTTGGCGGGGACGCGGACGTGTTCAACATCGCACACAACGACGTTCCCGATCCCACGACCGGCGTAGTAGCGGTCAAGATCGGCAAGTTGACGAACGGCTCGCAGGTCTCGATTGAACCGCCCTGCAAAAACGGTTGGTGCTGGGTCGATTCGACTCAGATAAAACGCGGTTATGGCTTCGTGGAGCAGAGTCACCTGCAGCTAAGTTAACGGCCATAACCTGCATGGCGCGGGAAAGCGCACGCCGCAGCCGACCCTCCCCGCCGTGGCCGAAGCTAGACCGGGCGCGCGGCTTGAGTACTGACCTCCATGCCATGGCCGGTGTGGTCATTGGTGAAGACGAAGCTGTCGCCCGTAGCCGCGACGGTCCAGCCTTGCGCCTCGTACGCCCCGGGCTGTAGCTCAACCTTGCCCGCAAGCGCTCCCAGGTCAGCCTCGACGAATTGGAATTTGCCGTCGGCGCTGACGCTCACGGCATGGAATGGCTGACCGTTGCCGCGAGGAGGCCAGCTGTCCGAGGAGGTTTGACAGGCGACCAGTTCGGCGCTGATCGAACAACTAATCGCCCGCGATGCCAAGGTCACACGCACATACCCGTGGTCGTTGGGGACCAAGGGAGTGGGGGGCACGGGAGGCGTCGAGGTCGAGATCAACCGATACGAGCGCGGCTCCGTCATGCCGGTTGACCTCGTGGCGGCCACCGCGGCCAAGATCACAGCAATAAGGGCGGCCAGCTGCCGAGCTTTGATACGCATCGCATCGAACCCCTGTCGCTTGTATTGAACGCGCGAGGACCAACGCTATCGGCGCAGCGGCCGGCTTTGCATCAGGGAAATCACTACATTTCGACGCGCTCAGTGAGCATGCCGCATAGCGAGACGCCCCCAGGTCGGCTTCGAAACTTATAGGGAAACTCCGTATTCCACCTCGAACCCGGCCGCCTTAGCGTTGAGCAGCGAACAGAGGGCATATGGCGACAGGAGTTGTTCTGATGTCTTGGTATTCGGCGCCACAGGCCACGTCCGTGAAAGAGCCCCGCCGCGAGTCGGAGCGGCCTTCGCGACACGAGCACCACCGGACCGCACCGCTAGCCGCGTTGCTGCTCGGTGCGGTCCTTGCAAGCTGCATGACCGTTCTGCCCAGCGCTTCCGCGAATGGCGGCTGCATTCCCGGCGACGCCCCCGGCCAGGTTCCGCGCCAAGCCCGCCCCGGCGACAACGTGTGCGTCTCGTCAACGGTCGCGGCGGAAGTTCAATCCGAGAACGCGGCCGCAGCCGCGGGCCAGGGCTACGCCGGTGGAGGCGCTTACGGACCCAAGACGTGTGTCTCGGGGTTGGTATGGCGCGAGGCATTCGACGGCGATGCGGTGTGTGTCAGCCCGCAGAGGCGCACCGAAACGTGGCAGGAAAACGCCAATGCTGGGGTCGGCGCCACCGGCGGACTGAAGCCACAAACCAACTCGACAGCGTCCGGTCAGCACACGGTGACGTACCAGGTCCTGGGAGCGGGTGACGTCTTCTCAGCCATTCCCGACCCCGGCACGCCGGTGTATCCGGCCAGCAACACCACCTGGGTTTCTACGCCGTGGTCGCAGACGGTACAAGTATCCGGAAGCAAGTTCCTGGCCTTGAATTACACGGACCACCACGGTACTCACGACTGCTCGATCTTGGTGGACGGTCAGCCCGTACACCTCACTGAGCACAAGCCAGGACGCTGCGCTTACCAGATTCCTTAGTAAGCGGCGTCCAACTCCTTCCGCCTCGGGGATTCCTTCGCCCGCAGACCCGGGTACTCAGACCGGTTGCTAGGAGTCGCTTTTCAGTTGGTCCAGGCGACGGCCTAGTTCCGCACGGGATCGGATGCCGAGTTTGCGATAGATCCTAGAGAGGTGCACTTCCACGGTCTTAGGACTGACGAAGAGTGCAGCGGCGATGTCGTGATTCGTTCTGCCACCCGCCGCCAGGTCGGCGATCCGTTGCTCCGCTGACGTCAGCACCTTCGACTCACCTCGGCCGAAGTTGATGCGTTCCAATGAGGTTCGCGCACGTCGCTCCCAAAGCGGCGTGTTGAGCTCTTCGAAGGCGGCCGCGGCTGTACGCATCGCTGTAGCGGCGACTTCTCGGCTGCGCTGCCTGCGCAGAATCTCACCAAGGAGCAATTGCGTCCGGGCCCGCTCAAACGGCATCGGTAGCCGCTCATGCTCGGCCATCGCGCGTTCGGCAGCCTCCAGCGCGGCACTCAGATCTCGTCTACCGGCCAAGAGCATCGCCCGGCAACGGGACCCCAATGCCAGCATCCACGGCCTGTCCAACCGATGTCCGTTGCCCTCCAGAACGTCAATCAGGCTCAGGGCCTCGTCGAATCGGCCAAGGTGAATCAGCGCTTCGGCCGCATCGGGTAGAAACGGGGTGACATAGATTTCCGTGGCGCGCGGGTTCTGCTCGAATCGACCCAGCAGCGGTGCCACAGTCTGCAGCACCGCCTCGTAGTTGCCGAGGGAAAGTTCAAGAAAGCCAAGTGTGGTCGTCGGCCACACCGTGACCAGTGCTGGCGAGTCGCACCGCTGCGCTGCGCTAAGCGCCGCGCGGGCATCGCGGCGAGCTACAGGCTCGTCGCCGGCGTAGGCGGCCACCATGGCCTGGATCATCAGTGCCACCGCCAGCGGCAGGTCCTCGTCGAGGAGGCGCGCACGCTGCAGGGCATCCTCACCGATGAGCGATGCTTCCGCGAAGTCGCCACGCCAGATCTCGTTGAGCGCGCCATGGAAGGCATCGACCATCATCTCGCTGTCCGCACCACGCTCGGCATAGCGCTGCCGAATCGTCCTGAGCTCCCGGCGCCCCTCCTCTAGGCGTCCCGTCGCGTTGAGCAGCGCGGCGCGCTGAAGAGTTGGCCACAGCATGGCCGACGACGGCTCTTCGCCGTCGTCGAGCAGCACCGCCGTTCGCAAGGTCGCTTCGTCGAAACCGTCACCGACCAGGAAGTGCACCAGAACTTGCATGCTCAACGCCTGGCTCAGGACCTGACGGTCGTCTAGCCGGGCCGCCCTGTTCACCGCCTCGTTGGCCGCCTGCACGGCGGCGTCGAACTCGTGAGTGTTGATCCGGGCGAAGGACAACGACACCAATATCCGACCCAGCAACCCGTTGTCTCCGGTGGCCGCGTCCGCCGCTCGCTGCAGCAACCGAGCGCCTTCTCGGGAACTGCCGTCGAGCAACGCCCACAGTCCCAGCAAGCTTAGGGCCTCGGCGTGCACCCGCACCGCTGCCGGGGTCTCGAGCACTTCCTCGAGAACCTCGCGTGCGCGAGCTGCATCGCCGGCGCTGAAGTGTAGTGTCGCGCAACGGATCCTACGCTCAGGATCATTTGCGCCGAGCTCGTTGGCTAATTCGGCGAACTCGGCGGCCGCCGCCGGTGCCCCACGCCTGCTGGCCAACTCAGCGGCGGCATCAAGGGCCTCCAGCGTTGCCGCGTCACCGTGGGTGGCGGCCAGCGCCAGGTGGCGAGCGCGCAATTCCGGGTGGTCAACCAGCGCCGCCAGACGCCTGTGCATGGCGCGCCGTTGCGACGGTGCGGCTGCGGTATAAACGGCAGCGATGAGTAGTGGGTGAGTGAATCGGAGCCGGTTACGGTCGATTGTGATGATGCCGCGCTGCTCTGCGACGAGCAGTCGTTGAACACATTCATCGACGCCCCGACCTGCCGCCTTCGACACGACGTCTACCGTCGGTTCGGCCAGACATGCTGCGGCAAGAAGGATTTCGCGCACATCCTCATCGAGCACCCCGATTTTGGAAGTTACCAGCCCGGTCAATGTGGCTGGCAGGGTCATCTCGATGCCCGTTTGCCCCTCGGGTATGGCGCGCGCTAATTCGATGGCGTAGAAGGGATTGCCGCCAGAGGCGTCGTGAATGCGCAACATGGCATGCCTTGAAACCGAGCGCCCCAGCCGCGCCGTGATGACTTGATGCAGTCCGCCGACGGTCAAGGGTTTGAGCGCAAGTCGCCTCATCGCATTGGGGTTCTCGAGCTGCAGCCACGATACGTCGTCAGCATCGCCAGTCCGCACGGTCGCCAACAACCCCACGGGACCGGAAAACCGTCGTGCGGCGAACGCGACAATGCGAGCACTGGAAGGGTCCAGCCATTGGAGGTCGTCGATGGCCACCAGCACCGGAGCGCTATCCGACAGGATCTCGATCGCCGAAACGAACGCCGCCGCAACCGCACGTTGGTCCGTTGCCTGTCCATCGGCACTGACCTGCAACAGAATTCGGTCGACCGCCGCCCGTTGCGGTGCCGGTAGCGCGTCGAGAACGTCCGCCCCGACAGTTGAAAAAAGGTCAGCCAAGGAGACGTAGGCCGTCACCGATTCGGTGGCCGCGGCATGCGCGGAAAGCACATGCATGCCTCGTGCGCGGGCCCGGTCGATAGCTGCCAACCACAGGGTGGTCTTGCCGATTCCCGCTTCGCCCTCCAAGAGCAAGCATGCGGTCGTTGTGGTGCACGCATCGAGAAATTCGGAGATGGCTTCGGACTCCGCCGCACGACTCCCCGGTAGCAGTGGCCCGTCCATAAGCGTCAGTGGGAAGGACCGCCAGCGAATGAACAAATGCCGGCGCCGAACACGGCTGGGCGAGCCGACTCGCCTGACCCCACAAGCCGTGGCCAATCGCGGCGTGGGAGCCTGCTCATGATCCGGGGCAATTTGACATAAAACGAAACATATAGGTGCTCTAACAGGCCTGCAACCTCGACACGTGCGGCAAGGGACAGCGACGGTCCGCACTACCATGTCGTTTTTCCGCCAGTTTTGTCGGCGGGCGGGTGTAAGTCTTGAGGCGTGCACGAAGACTTCGAACGCTGCTACCGCGCCGTCCAGTCCAAGGACGCGCGGTTCGACGGCTGGTTCGTCACGGCGGTGCTGACAACGGGCATCTATTGCCGGCCCAGCTGCCCGGTGCGTCCGCCTTTCGCCCGCAACGTCCGGTTCTATCCGACCGCCGCCGCTGCTCAGCGCGCAGGATTTCGGGCATGTAAGCGGTGCCGTCCCGACGCGTCTCCGGGATCGCCGGAATGGAATGTGCGCGGCGACGTCGTTGCACGAACGATGCGGCTCATCGCCGACGGCACGGTGGACCGCGAAGGTGTCGGCGGGCTGGCGGCCCACCTCGGTTACACCACCCGCCAGTTGGAGCGGCTGTTGCAGGCCGAGGTCGGGGCCGGCCCGCTCGCGCTGGCCCGGGCCCAACGGGCGCAGACCGCCCGCCTGCTCGTCGAGACCACGAACCTGCCCTTCGGCGACATCGCGTTCGCGTCCGGCTTTTCGAGCATTCGCCAGTTCAACGACACCGTGCGTGCGGTCTTCGACAACGCGCCGACGGAGCTGCGCCGACGCGCGGCGGATCCTTCGGGTGCCGCAAGGCTCGGAGCGGCGTCGGCGGGGACGGTCAGCCTGCGGTTGCCGGTGCGGACACCATTCGCCTATGAGGGCGTCTTCGGTCATCTCGCCGCCGGCACGGCGCCCGGATGCGAGGAGGTCCGCGATGGTGCGTACCGACGCAGCCTGCGCCTTCCGTTCGGCAGCGCCGTGGCCGCCCTGACACCGGCGGTCGACCACGTCCGCTGTGTGCTCACTCTCGACGACTTCCGTGACCTGACTACTGCGATCGCCCGCTGCCGACGGCTGCTGGATCTCGACGCCGACCCCGAGGCGGTGGACGGCGCGCTGGCTGGGGACCCGTACCTGGCTCCCGTGGTGGCCAAGGCGCCCGGCCAACGCATTCCGCGCACCGTCGACGAGGCCGAACTGGCCGTGCGGGCGGTCCTGGGGCAGCAGGTGTCGACAAAGGCGGCCAGAACCCACGCCGGCCGCCTTGTCGCGGCGTACGGGGAGCCGGTCGCCGACCCCGATGGCGGATTGACCCACACCTTCCCGTCAGCGGAGCAGCTGGCCGAGATCGACCCCGTCCACTCGGCGGTCCCCGAAGCCCGGCGACGAACCCTCAACGCACTCGTCGCCCGTCTCGCCGACGGCAGTATCGTCCTGGACAGCGGGAGCGACTGGGAGGCCGCCCGCAGGCAATTGCTGGATGTGCCGGGGGTGGGCCCATGGACCGCAGAGGTGATTGCGATGCGCGGCCTCGGTGACCCCGACGCGTTCCCCGCCACCGACCTCGGCCTTCGCCTGGCCGCCAAGCAGCTGGGCTTACCGAGTGGCGAGCGGGCCCTGGTCGCCCATGGCGTCCAGTGGCGCCCTTGGCGCTCCTACGCGACCCAGTACCTATGGACCACCCTCGAGCATCCGGTTAACCAATGGCCACCACAGGAGGTCGCATGATCGAGTACCGCACCATCGACAGCCCGATCGGGCCGCTGACCCTTGCCGGCCAGGACTCGGTTCTGACCATGCTTCGAATGGTCGACCAGACCTACGAGCCAAGCCGCACCGGCTGGGCCCCGAATCCGGCGGCATTCAACGAGGCTACTGAGCAACTCAACGCATATTTCGAGGGCGAACTCACGGAGTTCGATTTCGAATTCGAGCTGCGCGGCTCCACATTCCAGCGGAGAGTGTGGGAGGCCCTTCGGACTATCCCCTATGGCGAAACGAGATCGTACGGACAAATCGCGGACCAGATCGGCGCTTCCGGTTCCGCGAGAGCCGTGGGATTGGCCAATGGCCACAACCCGATCGCGATTGTCATTCCCTGTCACCGCGTTATCGGTGCCAACGGCAGCCTTACCGGCTACGGTGGCGGCCTCGACCGAAAGCGGACGCTGCTCGCATTGGAAAAGAAACGCGCTTCGGTGAATTCGGCTTTGACGCTATTCGATTAGGAACGCGCCGGCGATCAGCGAATGCAAAAACACCCCCGTTGCCGGGGGTGTTTTTGTGTATGTTCGGCGGTGTCCTACTTTTCCACCCGGATGGGCAGTATCATCGGCGCTGACAGGCTTAGCTTCCGGGTTCGGAATGGGACCGGGCGTTTCCCTGTCGCTGTGGCCGCCGTAACTCTATTTAAATTTGGTTTCGGTGGGGGGTGTGGTGTCAGAGCGTCCCGCGACTAATAGTCGCTGGAACTGAAAAGTGGTTGCGATTGTGTATAAGTAAGTTTTCGGCCGGTTAGTGCCAGTTCCCTACACCCATTACTGGGCTTCCAGGTCTGGCCTATCGATCCCGTGGTCTGCGGGGGGCCTTATCCCTCTAAAAGGGTGAGAAACCTGATCTTGGAGAAGGTTTCCCGCTTAGATGCTTTCAGCGGTTATCCTGTCCGAACGTGGCTATCCAGCCGTGCCCCTGGTGGGACAACTGGTATACCAGAGGTTCGTCCGTCCCGGTCCTCTCGTACTAGGGACAGGTTTCCTCAAGTTTCTGACGCGCGCGGCGGATAGAGACCGAACTGTCTCACGACGTTCTAAACCCAGCTCGCGTGCCGCTTTAATGGGCGAACAGCCCAACCCTTGGGACCTGCTCCAGCCCCAGGATGCGACGAGCCGACATCGAGGTGCCAAACCATCCCGTCGATATGGACTCTTGGGGAAGATCAGCCTGTTATCCCCGGGGTACCTTTTATCCGTTGAGCGACACCCCTTCCACTCGGGGGTGCCGGATCACTAGTCCCGACTTTCGTCCCTGCTTGACTTGTAAGTCTCGCAGTCAAGCTCCCTTGTGCACTTACACTCAACACCTGATTGCCGTCCAGGTTGAGGGAACCTTTGGGCGCCTCCGTTACATTTTAGGAGGCAACCGCCCCAGTTAAACTACCCGCCAGGCACTGTCCGTGAACCCGATAAGGGTTCGACGTTAGGTGTCCAATACGATCAGAGTGGTATTTCAACAACGACTCCGCCCCAACTGGCGTTGGGGTTTCACAGTCTCCCACCTATCCTACACAAACCGTACCGAACACCAATACCAAGTTGTAGTGAAGGTCCCGGGGTCTTTTCGTCCTGCCGCGCGTAACGAGCATCTTTACTCGTAGTGCAATTTCGCCGAGTCTATGGTTGAGACAGTTGGGAAGTCGTTACGCCATTCGTGCAGGTCGGAACTTACCCGACAAGGAATTTCGCTACCTTAGGATGGTTATAGTTACCACCGCCGTTTACTGGGGCTTAAATTCTCCGCTTCACCTTACGGTTAACGGGTCCTCTTAACCTTCCAGCACCGGGCAGGCGTCAGTCCGTATACATCGTCTTGCGACTTCGCACGGACCTGTGTTTTTAGTAAACAGTCGCTACCCACTGGTTTCTGCGGCCGAATCCCGCTCCCACCGCAAGGGTGTTCACGGTATTCCGGCCCCCCTTCTCCCGAAGTTACGGGGGCATTTTGCCGAGTTCCTTAACCATAGTTATCTCGTACGCCTTGGTATGCTCTACCTGACCACCTGTGTCGGTTTGGGGTACGGGCCGTGTGTGTGCTCGCTAGAGGCTTTTCTTGGCAGCAGAGGATCACCGAATTCACCTCAATCGGCTATGCATCACCTCTCAGGATTAATGAGCGACGGATTTGCCTATCGCTCTCCCTACAGGTTTGCCCCAGTATTACCACTGACTGGTACGGCTACCTTCCTGCGTCACCCCATTGCTTGACTACTACCAGCGAAGGTCCCACGCAGCCGGCGATCCTCGCACCCCGAAGGGATTGATAGACCACCATTTGGGTGGTTAGTACCGCTGATTCGTCAGGGACGCCCACACACGGGTACGGGAATATCAACCCGTTGTCCATCGACTACGCCTGTCGGCCTCGCCTTAGGTCCCGACTCACCCTGGGCGGACTGGCCTGGCCCAGGAACCCTTGGTCTTACGGCGGGCAAGGTTCTCACTTGCCTTATCGCTACTCATGCCTGCATTCTCACTCCCCCAAACTCCACCACCGGTTACCCGGTAGCTTCGCTGCATGGGGGACGCTCCCCTACCCAACCTTGCGGTTGCCGCGGCTTCGGCGGTGTGCTTGAGCCCCGCTACATTATCGGCGCACAATCACTTGACCAGTGAGCTATTACGCACTCTTTCAAGGGTGGCTGCTTCTAAGCCAACCTCCTGGTTGTCTCTGCGACTGCACATCCTTTTCCACTTAGCACACGCTTAGGGGCCTTAGCCGGCGATCTGGGCTGTTTCCCTCTCGACGTACGGAGCTTATCCCCCGCCGTCTCACTGCCACGCTATACACCACGGCATTCGGAGTTTGGCTGACGTCAGTAACCTAGTAGGGCCCATCGGCCATCCAGTAGCTCTACCTCCGTGGTGAAACACGTAACGCTGCACCTAAATGCATTTCGGGGAGAACCAGCTATCACGGAGTTTGATTGGCCTTTCACCCCTACCCACAGCTCATCCCCTCAGTCTTCAACCTAAGTGGGTTCGGGCCTCCACGCGGTCTTACCCGCGCTTCACCCTGGCCATGGGTAGATCACTCCGCTTCGGGTCCAGAACACGCCACTACACCCCAAAGGGGATGCGCCCTATTCAGACTCGCTTTCGCTGCGGCTACCCCGCACGGGTTAACCTCGCGACGTGTCCCTGACTCGCAGGCTCATTCTTCAAAAGGCACGCCATCACCCCACAAGGAGGCTCTGACGGATTGTAGGCACACGGTTTCAGGTACTCTTTCACTCCCCTCCCGGGGTACTTTTCACCATTCCCTCACGGTACTAATCCGCTATCGGTCATCGAGAAGTATTTAGGCTTACCGGGTGGTCCCGGCAGATTCACAGCAGATTCCACGGGCCCGCTGCTACTCGGGAGTTGATACAAGGTAGGTGCCGGGTTTTCGCGTACCGGGCTTTCACCGTCTACGGCGGGCCGTCCCAGGCCACTTCCGCTAACCACGACACTTTATGACTACCCCTCAGCCAGGTAGAGCTGAGACATATCAATCCCACTACCCCGCACACACAACCCCTACCCGGTTACACATGCGTGCGGTTTAGCCTGTTCCGCGTTCGCTCGCCACTACTAACGGAATCACAATTGTTTTCTTCTCCTACGGGTACTGAGATGTTTCACTTCCCCGCGTTACCTCCCGCACCCTATATATTCAGATGCGGGTAACACGACATCACTCGTGCTGGGTTTCCCCATTCGGAAATCCTCGGATCAAAGCTCGGTTGACAGCTCCCCGAGGCATATCGCAGCCTCCCACGTCCTTCATCGGCTCTCGATGCCAAGGCATCCACCATGCGCCCTTAAACACTTACATACACACAAAAACCAAAGAAGAAATTACACATTTCAACGAATACGCGACCGTTGCCGGCAACGCATCCGTTTAGATGCTCGCAACCACTATCCAATACTCAAACACCACACCCCACCACCAAGATGGAGGGACACCACACGGACTGGCCGAGTGTTGTCTCAGGGCCCAATAGTGTGTCTGGCAATCATTTGCTGTTGTGCACCCGGCCCTCATCCACTACAGATGAGAACCCCGCACGGCTTACACCCCACCAATTGGGGTGTTTTTCGTGGTGCTCCTTAGAAAGGAGGTGATCCAGCCGCACCTTCCGGTACGGCTACCTTGTTACGACTTCGTCCCAATCGCCGATCCCACCTTCGACAGCTCCCTCCCAAAGGGTTAGGCCACTGGCTTCGGGTGTTACCGACTTTCATGACGTGACGGGCGGTGTGTACAAGGCCCGGGAACGTATTCACCGCAGCGTTGCTGATCTGCGATTACTAGCGACTCCGACTTCACGGGGTCGAGTTGCAGACCCCGATCCGAACTGAGACCGGCTTTAAAAGGATTCGCTTAACCTTACGGCATCGCAGCCCTTTGTACCGGCCATTGTAGCATGTGTGAAGCCCTGGACATAAGGGGCATGATGACTTGACGTCATCCCCACCTTCCTCCGAGTTGACCCCGGCAGTCTCTCACGAGTCCCCGGCATTACCCGCTGGCAACATGAGACAAGGGTTGCGCTCGTTGCGGGACTTAACCCAACATCTCACGACACGAGCTGACGACAGCCATGCACCACCTGCACACAGGCCACAAGGGAACGCCTATCTCTAGACGCGTCCTGTGCATGTCAAACCCAGGTAAGGTTCTTCGCGTTGCATCGAATTAATCCACATGCTCCGCCGCTTGTGCGGGCCCCCGTCAATTCCTTTGAGTTTTAGCCTTGCGGCCGTACTCCCCAGGCGGGGTACTTAATGCGTTAGCTACGGCACGGATCCCAAGGAAGGAAACCCACACCTAGTACCCACCGTTTACGGCGTGGACTACCAGGGTATCTAATCCTGTTCGCTCCCCACGCTTTCGCTCCTCAGCGTCAGTTACTGCCCAGAGACCCGCCTTCGCCACCGGTGTTCCTCCTGATATCTGCGCATTCCACCGCTACACCAGGAATTCCAGTCTCCCCTGCAGTACTCTAGTCTGCCCGTATCGCCCGCACGCTCACAGTTAAGCCGTGAGATTTCACGAACAACGCGACAAACCACCTACGAGCTCTTTACGCCCAGTAATTCCGGACAACGCTCGCACCCTACGTATTACCGCGGCTGCTGGCACGTAGTTGGCCGGTGCTTCTTCTCCACCTACCGTCAACTCACGAAGTGAGCCTTCGTCGATGGTGAAAGAGGTTTACAACCCGAAGGCCGTCATCCCCCACGCGGCGTCGCTGCATCAGGCTTGCGCCCATTGTGCAATATTCCCCACTGCTGCCTCCCGTAGGAGTCTGGGCCGTATCTCAGTCCCAGTGTGGCCGGACACCCTCTCAGGCCGGCTACCCGTCGTCGCCTTGGTAGGCCATCACCCCACCAACAAGCTGATAGGCCGCGGGCCCATCCCACACCGCAAAAGCTTTCCACCACAAGGCATGCGCCAAGTGGTCCTATCCGGTATTAGACCCAGTTTCCCAGGCTTATCCCGAAGTGCAGGGCAGATTGCCCACGTGTTACTCACCCGTTCGCCACTCGAGTACCCCCGAAGGGGCCTTTCCGTTCGACTTGCATGTGTTAAGCACGCCGCCAGCGTTCGTCCTGAGCCAGGATCAAACTCTCCAAACAAAATCTCCTCGCAGAACGAGGTGAATTTCAAATCAGAGAAAATCTGACCTAACAAAAAGACACCAAATAACTGGCATCAAAAATTGCCATACCCACACACGGGGAGTGCTAGGTATGGCCAAAAACAACAACAAATAAAAAGACCAAACACACTATTGAGTTCTCAAACAACACTTGTTTCGCCCGTTTTGGGGCAACCCTGCCAGCTTAATACAAGTCCGGCAGTGGAGTCAACTCCCAGTTTTGGTCTTCCAGAGACCGTTTCGGGAGCAGCCGTGCCAGGCTAGTACCAATCCAGCGAGGGAGTCAAGCGCCCGGGGTGTCGACCGCCTGGTGTGGCGACCGGCCCTGCGGGGCACTGACTTTGGTTACTCTACCCGCTCGATCTCCGCTCCCAAAATCGCCAGGTTTTCGACGAACAAGGGGTAGCCGCGATCGATGTGGAAGACGTCGTGGACCTCGGTGTCACCGTCCGCGACGAGCCCCGCCAGCACCAGGCCGGCGCCGGCCCGAATGTCCGAACACCACACCGGGGCGCTCGATAATTGCGGCAGTCCACGTACGACGGCATGGTGACCGTCCGTGCGGGCGTCGGCGCCCAACCGGATCATTTCTTCGACGAAGCGGAAGCGCGCCTCGAAAACGTTTTCCGTGATCATCGACGTGCCGTCGGCGATGGACGCCAGGGCGATCGCCATCGGCTGCAGGTCGGTCGGGAAACCGGGGAACGGCAGCGTCGCGACGTTGACGGCTTTGGGGCGCTCGTACTGGGTGATCCGGAAGCTGTCGTCCGTTTGGGTGACGGTGGCGCCGGCGTCGTGCAGTTTATGCAGCACCACCTGGAGGTGGGCCGGGTCGACGCCCGTCACCGAAATGTCGCCTCGGGTCATTGCGGCCGCGATGCCCCACGTGGCGGCGACGATGCGGTCCCCGATCACGCGGTGCTCGGTCGGGTGTAGCCGGGGAACGCCGGTGATGGTCATGGTCGGCGAACCCGCACCTTCGACCTGCGCGCCCATTTGATTCAACATGGTGCACAGGTCCACGACATCGGGCTCGCGCGCCGCATTGTGGATCGTGGTTACGCCCTCGGCCAAGACGGCGGCCATCAGGATGTTCTCGGTGGCTCCCACCGACGGAAACTCCAGCTGAATCTCCGCACCGCGCAACGTGTCGGCTTGGGCGACGACGCAGCCGTGCTCGATGTTGCATTGCGCGCCCAGTTGGCGCAGGCCCGACTGGTGCATGTCGAGCGGACGAGACCCGATCGCGTCACCGCCCGGCAGCGCAACCCTGGCCCGCTTGCACCGGCCGACCAGCGGACCCAGCACGCAGACCGATGCGCGGAACTGGCGCACCGCGGCGAAATCGGCGTCGTATTTCGGCTCGTCGGGCGAGGTGATGCGGGCGACGTCGCCGTCGAGCTCGACGGTGGCACCGAGCCCACGCAACACCTCGGCCATCAAAGGCACATCGAGGATGTCGGGGCAGTTGGTGATGGTGCTTGTGCCTTCGGCCAGCAGGGTCGCGGCCATCAGCTTGAGCACACTGTTTTTGGCGCCGCCCACTGCGACTTCGCCGGACAACCGGTTGCCGCCGGTCACCACGAATCGCTCAGCCACCCGCGTCAGTCTAGTGAAGCGGTATCGGCTTGTCAGTGAGCCCAGCTCGGCGACGACGCACTCCGCCCAGCGCAGCGAAGAGGAGGCGGGCAATCGAGCCGAGCCGTCATGCCTACCCGGGGCGCAGTACCGTTTTGCTCATGGCGATACACCTGACCCGCATCTATACCCGAACCGGTGACGACGGCACGACGGGGTTGAGTGACTTCTCGCGGGTCTCCAAAAACGACCCCCGCCTGGTCGCGTACGCCGATTGCGACGAGGCCAACTCGGCGATCGGCGTCGCGATCGCGATGGGGCAGCCCGACGAGGAAATCGCGGGCGTGCTGCGGCAGATCCAGAACGATCTGTTCGACGCCGGCGCTGACCTGTCGACCCCGGTGGTGGAAAACCCCGAATATCCCCCGCTGCGAATCACCCAGCCCTACATCGATCGACTGGAGGTCTGGTGTGACAAATATAACGAGCACCTGGCCGCGCTGAATTCCTTTGTGCTGCCGGGCGGTTCGCCGTTGTCGGCAATGTTGCACGTCGCCCGCACCATCGTCCGTCGAGCGGAGCGCTCGGCGTGGGCGGCGATCGATGCCACGCCGCAGCAGATCAACGTGCTTCCGGCGAAATACCTGAACCGCCTCTCGGATCTGCTTTTCATCCTGGCGCGCGCGGCAAACCCCGA
Source organism: Mycobacterium sp. E2238 (assembly GCF_001672665.1). NCBI lineage: Bacteria > Bacillati > Actinomycetota > Actinomycetes > Mycobacteriales > Mycobacteriaceae > Mycobacterium > Mycobacterium sp. E2238. The sequence continues at coordinate 89,037 of NZ_LZKF01000255.1, forward strand.
CGGCGACGTGTTGTGGAAGCCCGGCGGAGGCACACCGAGCGCGGGTTAGCCTGCGGCGCAGGGCTTAAACGCTGCGGCGACGAGCGCGTGGTGACGGACGGGACTCCAGCCAGGACAGGAAGGCCGTCAAAGCGCCCTTGTCCAGCGCGATCTCGTAACCGGTCCTGCGGTCCTGGGTCGTATCGCGCAGCTCCACCACGACGATCTCGTCGGTCATGATGTCGAATTCGTCGCCGCGCGGCGCACGCCGGGCGACGATCTCCACTCCCCTGCGGCTGATTCGACGGTCCGGCCATAATCGCAGGCTGGACAGTCGGTAGAACGCCGCCTCGCCGCCGCGGTACCGAATCACGCCGTGACGCCAGCCGTGACCTCCGACCGCGGGGATGTCCCGCATGATTCCCGCCGTGCCGCCCTGGCGCAGCTTCCACAACCGATAGCTCAGCGCGACGACCGCGCCCGCCAAGACGACAACGAGCGCGACCATGCTGATCATGGGCGCGCTCACTGTCTTACCCGAGGCGGCTAGTCGATTGCGCCGACGGCGCGTAACCTGCCGCGCCCCCGCGCCGCGATGCGCGGGTCGTCGGACTCGGATTCCTCCCTGGCGGCGCTTTCGTCGATCTCGGATTCGAAAGCGGCGGACTCGGCCAGGACCGTCACCGTCTCCTCGGTGACCGACAGGAACCCACCTTCGATGGCGACCCGCAGATCGTCTTCGCCTTCGCGCTCGACGCGCACCATCGCGTCGTCGACCAACTGGGCGACAACAGGGATATGCCTGGGCAGAATGCCGATTTCACCGACGGTGGTGCGGGTGAACAGAAACGTTGCCTCGCCCGACCATATCTTCCGGTCGACCGCGACTATCTCAACGTTCAATTCAGCCATGCCACAGAGCCTTTCAGAGCCGTTTCACTCACGCCTCAGGAATCCAACTTGGCGCCGAAGCCTTCGGCCTTCTTGGCCAAGTCGTCGAGGCCGCCGATCAAGAAGAACGCCTGCTCCGGTATATGGTCGAAGTCGCCCTTGGTCAGACGGTCGAACGCCTCGATGGTCTCCTTCAGCGGCACCGTCGAACCCGGCTGACCCGTGAATTGCTCGGCCGCCATCATGTTCTGCGAGAGGAACCGCTCGATGCGTCGTGCGCGCTGAACGAGCTGCTTGTCTTCTTCCGACAGCTCGTCGATACCGAGGATGGCGATGATGTCCTGGAGGTCCTTGTACCGCTGCAGGATTCGGATGACCTCCTGCGCCACCCGGTAGTGCTCGTCACCGACGACGCTCGGGTCCAGGATGGTCGAGCTCGATGCCAGCGGGTCCACCGCGGGGAAAATTCCCTTGGAGAACACCGAGCGCGACAGCTCGGTCGTCGCGTCCAGGTGAGCGAACGTCGTCGCCGGCGCGGGGTCGGTGTAGTCGTCGGCGGGCACGTAGACCGCCTGCATCGACGTGATCGAGCGGCCGCGCGTCGACGTGATGCGCTCCTGCAGCTCGCCCATCTCGTCGGCCAGCGTCGGCTGGTAACCCACGGCCGACGGCATGCGGCCGAGCAGTGTCGACACCTCGGAACCCGCTTGGGTGAAGCGGAAGATGTTGTCGATGAACAGCAGCACATCCTGGCCGGCCTCGTCGCGGAACCACTCCGCCATCGTCAGCGCCGACAGCGCCACCCGCATACGGGTGCCGGGCGGCTCATCCATCTGACCGAACACCAGCGCGGTGTCTTTGAGCACGTCGGCTTCTTTGAGCTCGACCCAGAGGTCGTTGCCCTCGCGGGTGCGCTCGCCCACGCCGGCGAAAACCGAAGTACCACCGAAGTTTCGGGCGATACGGTTGATCATCTCCTGGATGAGCACCGTCTTGCCCACGCCGGCACCGCCGAACAGCGCGATCTTGCCACCGCGCACGTACGGGGTGAGCAGGTCGACGACCTTGAGCCCGGTTTCGAGCATCTCGGTGCGGGGCTCGAGCTCTTCGAAGGCCGGCGGCTTGCGGTGGATCGACCAGTGCTCGAAGTCCTCGCCGTAGCCCGGCTTGTCCAGGCAGTCTCCGAGCGCGTTGAAGACGTGACCCTTCACCTCTTGGCCGACCGGTACCGAGATCGGCTTGCCGCTGTCGGTCACCTCGACGCCGCGGACCAGGCCGTCGGTGGGCTGCAACGAAATGGTGCGAACCAGGTTGTCGCCGAGGTGCTGTGCGACCTCCAGCGTGAGGGTCTTCTTGAGTTCCTCGAACGTGATCTCGGCGTTTAGTGCGTTGAACAGTTCCGGTACGGATCCACGGGGGAACTCGACGTCGACCACGGGGCCGGTGATTCGTACCACGCGGCCGCTGGTCTCGGAGTTGGTGGACTTATCGGTCTTTTCTGTTGCTTCGGTAGTAGCAGCCATATCTTTTCTTCTTCCTCGTGTGCTACTTGGCGTCGGCGAGCGCGTTTGCACCGCCGACGATTTCGCTGATCTCTTGGGTGATCTGAGCCTGCCGCTCGCGGTTCGCCATCAGCGTCAGCTCTTTGATCAGGTCGTCCGCGTTGTCGGTCGCCGACTTCATCGCTCGTTGGCGCGACGCGAGCTCCGATGCCGCCGACTCGAGTAGCGCGGCGTAGACGCGGGTCGTCACGTAGCGCGGCAGCAACGACTCGAAAAGCGTTGTCGCATCTGGCTCGAACGAATACAGCGTATGAAGTTCCTCGGTGTCCTCGACATATTCCACGACCAGCGGGGCGATGCGGTGGGCCACCGCTGCCTGCGACATCATCGACTTGAACTCCGAGTAGACGATGTGCAGTTCGTCCACGCCTTGGTCGTCCGACGACTCGTCGTCGCCCGCACCCTTCATGAACGTCTCGACGAGAGTCGAAGCGATCTCCGCGGCGTTTTCGTAGCTGGGCTGCTCGGAGAAGCCCGTCCACGATTCGGTGATGTCCCAGTTGCGGAACTTGAAGTAGTTCAGCGCCTTCCGGCCGACCGTGTACACGACCGGCGTCTTGCCTTCCTCCCTCAGCAGCGAGAACAACTCCTCGGCCCGGCGGAAGATGCTGGAGTTGTACGCCCCGCACAACCCGCGGTCGGAGGACACCACCAGAACGCCGGCCCGCTTGGGTTCTTCTCTCTCGACCAGCAGCGGGTGATCGAGGGCGGCTTCGGACGACAGCGTGGTCAACATCGCGGTGATCTGAAACGCATAGGGCCTAGCGGCTTCCAGCCGAGCCTGCGCCTTACCGATGCGCGATGTCGCGATCATCTCCTGGGCCTTGGTGATCTTTTTGATCGACCCTGCCGAACGAATTCGGCCGCGTAGTTCGCGAAGTGTGGCAGCCATTGTTAGCTACTTCTTGTCCTTACCGCTCTTGGAGTCCTTCTTGTCCTTCGGCTTCTCCTTCTTGACCTGGACCGACTCCTTTTCGAGATCCTCCTCGTCCAAGGGCTCGACGTGCTCGTCGGGCACCACCGATCCACCGCCGGTGGCAGCGAAGCCCTTCTTGAAGTTGTTGATGATCTCGGTCAGCTGGTTCTCGCCCTCTTCGGAGAGCTTTCCGCTGTAGCGGACACCGGCCAGGAACTTCTCTTCCGACGCCCGCATGTGGTCCAGCAACTCGGTTTCGAAGCGCCGGACGTCTTCCACCGGCACGGAGTCCAGGTGACCGCCGGTGCCCAGGAAGATCGAAACCACCTGCTCCTCAACCGGCATGGGCTGGTATTGCGGTTGCTTGAGCAGCTCAACCAGCCGTTCACCGCGCTCCAGCTGCGCCTTGGACGTCGCGTCCAGGTCCGAAGCGAAGGCCGCGAACGACTCGAGTTCGCGGTACTGCGACAGGTCCAGACGCAGCGACCCGGCCACCTCTTTCATGGCCTTGATCTGCGCCGCACCGCCCACGCGGGACACCGACACACCAACGTTGATGGCCGGCCGCACACCCTGGTTGAACAGGTCGGACTCCAGGAAGCACTGGCCGTCGGTGATCGAGATGACGTTGGTCGGGATGTAGGCCGAGATGTCGTTGGCCTTGGTCTCGATGATCGGCAGACCGGTCAGCGAGCCACCCCCGAGGTCGTCGGAGAGCTTCGCGCAGCGTTCCAACAGCCGCGAGTGCAGGTAGAACACGTCACCGGGGTAGGCCTCGCGACCCGGCGGGCGGCGCAGCAGCAGCGAGATCGCGCGGTACGCCTCGGCCTGCTTGCTCAGGTCGTCGAAGACGATCAGCACATGCTTGCCGTCGTACATCCAGTGCTGGGCGATCGCCGAACCCGTGTACGGCGCAAGCCATTTGAAGCCGGCGGAGTCGGAAGCCGGGGCCGCGACGATGGTGGTGTAGTCCATCGCGCCACCCTCTTCGAGGGCCCGACGGACCGAGGCGATCGTGGTGCCCTTCTGGCCGATCGCCACATAGACGCAGCGGACCTGCTTCTTTTCGTCGCCGCTCTCCCAGTTCTCGCGCTGGTTGAGGATCGTGTCCACGCAGACGGCGGTCTTGCCGGTCTTGCGGTCACCGATGATCAGCTGCCGCTGACCGCGACCGATCGGGGTCATCGCGTCGATGGCCTTGATGCCGGTCTGCAGCGGCTCGCTCACGCTTTGCCGCTGCACCACGGACGGCGCCTGGATCTCCAGCGCGCGGCGCGTGTCGGTGTCGATGTCTCCCCGGCCGTCGATGGGGTGGCCGAGCGGGTTGACGACGCGGCCCAGGAACGCGTCGCCGACGGGGACGGACAGGACCTCGCCGGTGCGCTTGACCTGTTGGCCCTCTTCGATTTTCTCGAAGTCACCCAGGATCACCGCGCCGACGCTGTGCTCGTCGAGGTTCAATGCGACGCCCAGGACCCCGCCCGGGAACTCGAGCAGCTCCTGGGTCATGACGGAGGGCAGGCCTTCGACGTGCGCGATGCCGTCCCCGGCCTCGACGACGGTACCGACCTCTTCGCGGGAGGTGTCGGAGGTGAAAGAGCCTACATACTCCTCGATGGCGCTCTGGATGTCATCAGCGGAGATTGTCAACTCGGCCATGGCTTTTCGTCTTCCTACTTGATCTTCGTTCGCGTGTGGTTGTGGTAGGTGGTTGGTGTCAGTCCGGCAGTTGCGCCTTCGCTGCGGCGAGGCGAGAAGCGAGTGTCCCGTCAATCACTTCGTCTGCCACGGAGATGAGCAGACCGCCGAGCAGTTCGTCGGAGACCTGCAGCTGCACCGTCACCGGATGGCCGTAGATACGGCCGAGCACGTCGGTGAGGCGAGATCGTTGGGCGTCGCTGAGTTCGGCCGCCGCACTGACCCGCGCGACGATCTCGCCGCGGCGCGCCACCGCGACTTTCGCCAGGAACTGGAAGGCCTCCTCGGCGGACTCGCCCCTGAGCAGTTGGACGGTTTGGGTCAGCAGCGCCACGACGATCGGGTCGACCCGGGCGCTGGCACTGTCAAGAACCTTGCGAAGCAGGTCGATTCGGCCTTCAACCGGAACGCCGTAGTCGCCCAACAGGATCCCGAGCCGGGGCTGTGCGTCCAGGATGCGGGAGAACCGGAACAACTGGTCTTCCACGTCGTCGACCTTGTCCTCGCGTTCGGCGACCTCGAGCAAGGCCTGGCGCGAGATGTGCTCGATCGCGTCGCCCAAATCGGAGTTGGCCGACCAACGCTCCGAGACGGCCATCCGCAGAACGTCGAGCGTGGCATCGGCGACCTTGCCCGAGACCAGCCGCTCGATCAGCCGGATCCGGGGCGCCGCATCCTCGGCGGGCACGGTCAGGTACCGGGTGACAACGATCTCCCGGTCCAGCATTTCGGCGACCGAAACCAGCTCGGCGGACAGGCTGGAAAGTGCCTTATTGTCAAGGTTTTTGGCTATGTCGCTGAACCGCTCCGCCAGGCTGGCAACCGCCACCCGACTGGCGGAGCGCATCTTCGCCAGCAGCGGGTATTGGACCTCCGCGGGTGCCGGGGCCATCGCTTCGAGGTCGTCCAGGAAGCGATCGACGGTACCCGCTTGTTGCGCGGGGTCGGCGACGTAGTTACGCACCAGCTCGCCCGCCTGACGCACCGCCTCGTGACCGAGCTCCAGGCGAAGCTGGCGGCTCAGCTGGGTGCGCAGCAGGTCGGCCTGGCGGGCACCCTGCGCGGTGATGCGTTCGGACTCGACGCCGCCCTGGGTCCGGAACTGTTCGGCGATGCGGCCGGCGTCCGTCTCGGCTTCTTCGACCAGCCGCTCGGCTTCGGTCTTGGCGGATTCCACCGCGTTGCTGTGGGCCGTGGTCGACTCGCTCAACCGATCTGCCGCTGCCGCAGAGTCTTTCAGCTGTTGGCGCACGGTCTCTTGGCGGGCGGCCATCAGACGACGTACCGGCGGCACGACGTAACGCATGACCAAAAGCACGATGGCCGCGAAACCGATCAACTGCCCGATGAATGTCGACATACGCGATTACCGTCCAGATTTCCCGGTTGCCGATGTTGCCGCGGTGGCCGGGGCCACTTCGACGCCGAGGATCCGGCTGGCCAGCGTCGCCGACATGGCCGCCACGTTGGCGCGCAGATCCAGCTCCACGGCGTCTCTCTCCCGCTTGAGTTGCTCGGAGGCCATTTGCAACGTCGACATCACCTGTTGCTCGGCACTGGCGCGCGCGTCTTCGACCACCTTACGGCCCTCGGCGCGGGCATTGTCGCGCAGCGACGACGCCTTAACCCGCGCCTCCGTCAGGGCCTCTTCGTAGTCGGCCTTGGCGGCGTCGAACTGCTCGGCCGCCTTCTTGTTGTCGGCGGCCGTCTTGGCAACCATGGCGTCGCGTTCGCGCAACACCCGCATGACCGGCGGCACGACGAAGGTGCCGATGACGGCCAGCACAATCAAGAAGATGGCCAGCACGAAGAAGAAGGTGCCGTTGGGAACGAGGAAGTTGTTGCCTCCCTCTGCCACAACCTGGCTGGATGCCAGAACGCTCAGACTCGCGTCACCCATCACAGCGAACTAGGTGCCGACGGGTGTGGCGAAGACGAACAGCGCCATGAACGCCAGGTTGATGAAGTAGGCCGCCTCGACCAGACCGACGGTGATGAAGAACGGCGTGAACAGCCGGCCTTGCGCCTCGGGTTGCCGGGCGATGCCGGAGACCAGCGCGTTACCGGCGATACCGTCACCGATACCGGCGCCGATCGCGCCACCGCCCATGATGAGTCCACCGCCGATGAGCGCAGCGGCAGCGACTTGGGGGTCCAGAGCCATTCTTATCCTCCTTGATAGCTGGTAGCGGTCTACCAGGCCTCTGTAATGGTGTGTGGGACAAAGCGATTCATGGTGGACTCAGTCATGATGTTCCTCGATCTCCATGGCTTGGCTGAAGTAGAGGATGGTCAAGATCGAGAAGATGAACGCCTGGATCGCCCCGACGAACAGGTCGAAGGCCTTCCAGATCGCGTTGGGCGCCCACATGATGTACGGCGGGAAGAGCGCGATCAGCGCGACCAGGATGCCGCCGGCGAAGATGTTGCCGAAAAGTCGGAGCGACAACGAGATTGGCTTGGCGAGCTCTTCGACGAGGTTGATCGGGGCCAGGAACGCCACGTGACCCTTGAGCACGGCGAGCGGGTGGCCGACGATGCCGCGGCGCCAGATGCCCGCCACGTGATAGCAGACGAACACGAAGAGGGCCAGCGCCAGAACGTAGTTGATGTCCGCGGCCGCCGACTTCAGCAGTTCGGTGGTGTGCCCGGACTTGTCGGTGTACTGCAGCGGGAGCACCGACAGCCAGTTGGAGATCAGGATGAACACGAAGATGGTGACGGCCAGCGGCAACACGAACGGCGCGATCCGCATCCCGACCGCACTCTCGATCTGATCGCGCATCTGGACGGTGATGGCCTCCCAGAACAGCTGCACACCGCTGGGGACCCCGGTGGAAGTGATCTTCGCCCGCAGGAAGAAGGCGAGCGCCAGCACGATCACCGCGGCGATCGCGGTCGACAGGATTGTGTCGGTGTTGACCGTAAGCCCGAGCCATTTGGCCTGGTTGTGCTCACCAACTTCGATCGCGGCGGCCAGGAACGTCGTCTCAGTCATCGCTGCTGCCTCTTCCTTCCGTTCCTTCCGCTCCCGCCGTCAAGCCGCCTCCGTCCGCGGGATGGGCGTCCGCCCAGTCACCGGCACGCAGCTTCTTCCAGACCGGAAGCGCCGTCGATGCCACTAACAAGACCTGGAAAAGCGCCAGCCCGAACACGACACCCAAGCCGGCGGGCCGGAAAATGTAGGCGATGATCAGCCCGATGATCGTGATGATGGCAAGCCGGGTAGCAGAATTGAGCGCCATCGTGCTTTTCAGCGGGTGCTCTTTCGCGGTGATCGACGCGACCGAACGGCGCACCAGAAGGGCGTTGAGCAAACCGAGCAGCAGCCCGACGCCGAAGAAGACCCCGACCATCAGGTGACCGGTCAGGCCGGCGACGACGACTGCCACCGCAGTGACCGCAATGCTGAGGACGAACAGGCGGACCGGGCGGAAGGCAACAGAGGGAAACACCAACGGCGCGTCCTGCGCTGGTGTCGTCACTGCAGCACCTCAATCCCAAGTTGGTGAAGCGGGAGTCCCCCGACCGACTGATCGGTGGCCCGCCGAGCGTATCGCACGTCACAGTGGAATCACCCAAGGGGTATCTCCCGACGTGAATCCCCAGCCGACCCAATCGGATCTGCGTCCGATGGACCGGCATTCTGTGCGGCTTTTTGGGGTTCTACCTGCACCGTACCATATGGAGAACGCCACTACTACTAGCTGTCGTAGTCCTCGTCTGCGTACTCGTCCCGACGGCGCAGGAGCGGGATCGCCGTCGCGATGCCGGCGACCACGATCGCGCCCAGCATCACCGCGGCGGTATCGCGGGGATTGAAGAAGATCGTGCTGGCGGCGCCGAACGCGACGATGCCGACCCAGAGGTAGATCAGCAACACCACCCGGCGGTGCGAATGGCCGATCTGCAGCAACCGGTGGTGCAGGTGCATCTTGTCGGGGCTGAACGCGCTGCGGCCCGCGCGGGTGCGGCGCACGATCGCCAGCAGCAAATCGAGCATCGGCACGAACATGACGGCGACCACCAGCAGGAACGGCGACAGCAGCGCGAACACGTCGCGCGCACCGTAGGCGTTTTGCGAGACGGGGCCGGCGGCGGTGGTGGAGGCCGCGGCGAGCATCAAGCCGATCAGCATCGACCCCGAGTCGCCCATGAAGATCTTGGCGCGGTGGAAGTTGTGCGGCAGGAAGCCCAGACAAGCCCCCGCGAGCACGACGGAGATCACGGCGGGCGGATAGAAGAGGACATCGCCGCCATGATCACGCAGCAGGCCGACCGAGAACATGCAGATCGCCAGCGCGGTGATCAGTCCGAGCCCCGCGGCCAGTCCGTCGAGTCCGTCGACGAAGTTCATCGCGTTGACGATGGACACCGTGAGCGCCAGCGTGAGCAGGATCGACGAGGCTTGGTCCAGCACGATGGTGCCGACACCGCCGATCGGGATGTAGAGGACGCTCCAGGCCACGCCCATGGTGACCAGCACGCTGGCGGCGGTGATCTGGCCGGCGAACTTCGTCAGGGCGTCGAGCCCCCAACGATCGTCGATGAGGCCGATGCCCATGATCACCGCGCCGGCCACCAGCACCGCCGGCATACCCGTCGAATAGACGAACCCGCGGGTGAGCGCCGGAAGCTGGGACGCCAGGAAGACCGCCGAAAGGACGCCGAGGAACATCGCCAGTCCGCCCATGCGGGGGGTCGGGGTCACGTGTACGTCACGTTCCCGCGGATAGGCAACCGCACCCAGCCGGGTGGCGAGCACGCGCACGGGACCGGTGGCGAAGTACGTGATGATGGCCGCGGTCAGTCCAACGAGTGCAAGCTCGCGCAGCGGGACACCGGTGCCGCGGTCGGCCAGGGCGAGCAAACCACTGGCAAGGTCGGTTACGTCGCTGGACACGTCGAGACCGTACTGCACCAACCTGGCAACCAGAGAACCGCTCGGGTTAGGCCTGGGCGGTCAGGCTTTCGGGGTCCACGCCGAGCACTTCCGCGATCCGTTCGGCGCTCACCGGGCCGGGCCGCAGGATCCGCGCGGCGGGACCGGTGAGGTCGACGATCGTGGAGGCGGCCTGCTGCTCGGCCGTCCCCGCGTCGAGATAGACGTCGACGAGATCGCCGAGCTGATTACGGGCCTCGCCGGCATCCACCGCGGGCGGACGGCCGGACACGTTCGCGCTGGACACCGCCATGGGCCCGACTTCGCGCAACAGCTCGATGGCGACCGGGTGCAGCGGCATCCGCAGCATCACGGTGCCGCGTGCATCGCCGAGGTCCCACTGCAGCGACGGCGCCTGCGTCACCACCAGGCTCAGCGCGCCCGGCCAGAATGCGCGGATCAGGTCGCGCGCCCCGTCCGGCATGGTGTAGACGAGACCCTCGATGGTGTGCCACGAGCCGACCAGCACGCCGACCGGCATATCGCGTCCCCGCCCCTTCGCCGAAAGCAGGGCGGCCACGGCGGCGCTATTGAAAGCGTCGGCGCCGATGCCGTAGACGGTGTCGGTCGGCATGACGACCAATCGGCCACCCTTAAGCGCCCCTGCCGCCGAGGCGATTCCCCGCGAACGTTGGTCGGGATCGGAGCAGTCGAAGACTTCAGTCATCAGCGCCGCTCCTTCTGCGGGCGGTGACGAACCTCGGCCGGCCGGCCAGGTCATGACGGGCCGCGACGTCATCGAAAAGCCCTGTCTCACAGATCAACTCGACGGTCTGCTGGGACGTAGTGTCGTCATGTTCGACGGCAAAGATGCCGCCCGGCCGAAGCCAGCGTCCGGCCAGGCGGACGATGGGGCCGATCACCGCCATTCCGTCCGGGCCGCCGAACACCGCATGACGTGGGTCGTGTTGGGCGACTTCGGGTTCCACCGCCGCCGCGTCGGGAACGTAGGGCGGATTGGCCACCACCAAGTCGACTCCGCCGTCCAGTTCGGGAAGCAGTCCACGGGCTGTGACGTCAGCCCGCAGGAGTTCGACCGGGGTGCCCGCCGCGTTGCGACGCGCGTACTCGAGGGCCGACCCGGAGTCATCGATGCCGATGATCCGCGCCGTGGGGTGGTGCTGGGCCAGCGCCACCGCCAATGCGCCTGAACCGGTGCACAGATCGACGATGACGGGCCGGGTGGGGAGGCGCTGTTCGGTCACCCACGCCAAGAGGGCCTCGGTTTCCGGGCGCGGGATGAAGACGCCGGGGCCGACGTGCAGCATCAGCGGTCCGAACGCGGCTGCGCCGGTGAGATGCTGCAGGGGCACCCGCCGGGAGCGTGCGGCCACGACATCGCGGTAACGACCGAGGAAGTCGTCGCCGGGCGAGTCGAGCAAGGCCAGCCGGCCGCGCTCGGTGCCCGTCAGGTGCGCGGCGAGCTCCTCGGCGTCCCAGCGGGCGGAATCGATTCCCGCTTCGGCGAGCGTCGCCGTAGCGGAGTCGATCGCGCGCCGCAACGTACTCATGCCTGTTGCAACCGGGACTGTCTGTCGGCGGCACCCAAGGCGTCGAACATCGCGTCCAGGTCCCCGTCGAGTACTTGATCGAGATTGTGTGCCTTGTAACCGATTCGGTGGTCGGTGATCCGGTTCTCCGGGAAGTTGTAGGTGCGAATGCGTTCGCTGCGGTCGACGGTCCGGATCTGGCTGGCCCGGTCGGCCGACGCGTCGGCCAGCGCCTGCTCTTCGGCCAAAGCCTGCAGGCGGGCGGCCAGCACCTGCAACGCCCGCGTCTTGTTCTGCAGCTGTGAGCGTTCGTTCTGGCACGTGACCACGATGCCGGTAGGCAGGTGCGTGATTCGCACCGCGGAGTCGGTGGTGTTCACCCCCTGCCCGCCCTTGCCGGACGAGCGGTACACGTCGATGCGCAGATCCGACTCGTCGATTTGCACCTCGCCCACTTCTTCTGGCTCGGGATAGACCAATACGCCCGCCGCCGAAGTGTGTACGCGGCCTTGGGATTCCGTCACGGGGACGCGCTGCACCCGGTGCACCCCGCCCTCGAACTTCATGCGCGACCACACTCCGTCGGCGGAGTCGCCCTTGCTGGCGATACTGAGCGTCGCGTCCTTATAGCCACCAAGGTCCGACGTCGTCTCGTCCAGCACGGTCACGTTCCAGCCGTGCCGCTCGGCGTAGCGGATGTACATCCTGGCCAGATCCGCCGCGAACAAAGCCGATTCCTCGCCGCCCTCGCCGGATTTGACCTCGAGGACGATGTCGTCGGCGTCATGCGGGTCGCGCGGGGCCAGCATGTCAGTGAGTTGGGTGTCCAGCTCGGCGACCCGTGATTCCAGTTCGGGCACCTCGTTGGCGAACGACTCGTCGTCGGCGGCCAACTCGCGCGCCGCCTCCAGGTCACCGCGCGCCGACTCCAACTTGCGATACGTCGCGACGATCGGAGCCAATCGGGCGAACCGGCGGCCGGCTTTGCGCGCCTCGGCGGGATTGCTGTGCAGGTCGGGATCCGCCAGCCGTTGTTCGAGCTCGGCGTGTTCGGCCAGCAGCACATCAATGGTCTGCACCGGCTGCGTCACATCTCACCTCCTGCCCGTTCAGCCCCGCGTTCTCATTTGCCGTAAACGCAAACCGACGCCCGGCCTGTGCTCTCGCACAGTTCGGGCGTCGGCAACGCAGCTATTTGTCGGTGTTGTCCGCACCCTTGCGCTTGCCGTACCGCTTCTCGAAGCGCGCCACGCGGCCACCGCTGTCCAGAATCTTCTGCTTGCCGGTGTAGAACGGGTGGCACTGCGAGCACACCTCGACGACGATGTTGCCGCCCGGCTTCGTGCTGCGGGTCTGGAACGTGTTTCCGCACCCGCAGTGCACGGTGGTCTCCGCGTAAGCGGGATGAATGTCAGATTTCATGCTGTCCTCTTCGATCTTGTCGAGCACCGATTATGCCGGGTCAACCGCTGTTCTCCCAAACAACGGGGTACCCGTCGGCATTCCCGGCGCCTGGGTTGCCGCGAGACATAAACCATGGCGGGGTTTGCCGGCGTGTCGTCTGCGTGGTTTAAGTGTCGCGGTGACGACACGCCGTAGAACGCGCCCCGCGGTCAGTCGTTGTCCATCGATCCCGGTGTCGTCTTGGATACCTGCACCAGGAACTCGTAGTTGTTCTTGGTCTTGCGCAGCTGCGACATCAGCAGGTCGATGGCCTGGTGAGAGTCCAGACCCGACAGCACGCGGCGCAGCTTGTGCACGATCGCGAACTCGTCCGGCGAGAGCAGCAGCTCGTCCTTGCGGGTACCGGAGGGGTTCACGTCGACCGCCGGGAAGACCCGTCGTTCGGAGATCTTGCGGTCCAGCTTGAGCTCGGCGTTACCGGTGCCCTTGAACTCCTCGAAGATGACGGTGTCACCGGTGGACCCGGTCTCGACCATTGCCGTGGCAATGATCGTCAGCGATCCGCCTTCCTCGATGTTTCGTGCGGCACCCAGGAAACGCTTGGGCGGGTACAGCGCGGTCGAGTCGACACCACCGGAGAGGATCCGGCCCGACGCGGGCGACGCGTTGTTGTAGGCGCGGCCCAGACGGGTGATCGAGTCGAGTAGCACCACCACGTCTTTGCCCTGCTCAACGAGCCGCTTGGCGCGCTCGATGGCCAGTTCGGCGACGGAGGTGTGGTCCGACGGCGGCCGGTCGAAGGTCGAGGCGATGACCTCACCCTTGACGGAACGCGTCATGTCGGTGACCTCCTCGGGGCGCTCATCGACGAGCACGACCATGAGGTGGCATTCCGGGTTGTTCCTGGTGATCGCGTTGGCGATGTCCTGCAGGATGGTCGTCTTACCGGCCTTCGGCGGCGAAACGATCAGGGCGCGCTGGCCCTTACCGATCGGCATGATCAGGTCGATGACCCGGGTGGTCAGCCGGTCCGGGGTGGTTTCCAGGCGAAGCCGCTGGTTCGGGTAGAGCGGCGTCAGCTTGGAGAAATCGGGGCGCTTTTTTGCGTCCTCGACCGGCCCGCCGTTGACACTGTCCAGGCGGACCAGCGGGTTGAACTTCTGACGCTGGTTGGGCTGTTCGCCGTCCTTCGGCACGCGGACCGCGCCGGTCACCGCGTCGCCGCGGCGCAGGCCGTTCTTGCGCACCATGTTCATGGACACGTAGACGTCGTGCGGACCGGCCAGGTAACCGGAGGTGCGGACGAACGCGTAATTGTCGAGAACGTCAAGGATTCCGGCGACCGGCTGCACGACGTCGTCCTCGCGCAGTTCGGTGTCGCCGCCCTCGCCGGACCGCTCACCGCGACGCCTGCGATCGCGGAAGCGGCGACCACGCCTGCCTCCACGACCCTCGCCGTCGTCGTCCTGCTGGTTCGAGCCGCCACGAGGCTGCTGGCCGCCCGAGCCCTGCTGATCACCGCTTTGCTCGCTGCCGGAGTCCTGGCCGCGCTCGTCGCTCTGGTTGTCGCGCTTGCCGCCCTGGCGGGTGTGGTCCTCGCCGGTCGCATTGCCCTCGCGGTTGCGTGAGCGCTCGCCATCCGCTTCGTCGGCGGTGCGGGCTGATCCCGGCTCGCGGGAGGCGCTGCGCCGTTCGCGGCGGGGCGCCTCGGTTGTCGAACCGTTCTGGTGGTCCTCGCCGGAAGGCGCTTCGGCGCCGGCGGCCTCGGACTTGGCGCCGTCCTCGGGGGTGGCAGGGGCGGAAGTCCCGTTGGACTGTCCCCTGATTTCCTTTATGGCGGCGATGAGTTCGTTCTTGCGCATGCCCGACGTTCCCTTGACGCCGACCTCGTTAGCCAACGCGCGCAATTCGGGAAGCACCATGGTCGACAGCGAGCCAACCGTGGCTTTGGTTTTGACATCGGGTGTGTCTGGGGTCACAGCGCTCGGCACCTCGTTGCTTTCGGTGCTCGCGTCAGCCGTGAACAGGTCCGTATCGGTCACGGATTTCCTTTCTTCCCCCGCTGATCAGGTCATCCGGGGGGTTCGTTGCATTCAGCCAAATCGCCGAGTGCGCCCAAATATCGACTCTGCAACGGTGATCGCCTTAATCGGCGGAGTAAGCGGCGAACCTCGTCCACGAGAAGAATTGGTGTTGTCCTAGCGGCAAGGCAGTATGTATGCAGATGCAGATGCTGCGATTGCTGGACGGGTCCGAGGATAGCCCGCATCCTGCCTGGAAGCAAGCAAACCCTCCGGCCACGCTGTGGATCAACCAGGGACTGTGACTCCCGGGCTCCAGCGAACTCCTTCGCCGGCGGTCATCTCAGTGAGGGCAAATCCGTTCGCGGCCCCGTACTCCAGCACTTCCGTGGGTAACTCCTGCGCAATGCTCAGCGCAATCAGCGCCGGACCGGCCCCCGAAAGTGTCGCTGCCACGTTATGACGCCGCAACAGTCGCAAATATTCCGCGGAGGCCGGCATCGCGGGAGCGCGCTGCGGTTGATGGAGCACATCCTCGGTGGCCGGCATGAGCATGTCCGGACGTTCGCTCAACGCCACCACCAGCAAGGCGGCGCGGCTGACGTTGAACCGGGCGTCCTCGTGACTCACCTGGGCGGGCAATAACACCCGGGTCTCCGCGGTCAACGAGCGCTCCTGGGGTATCGCGCAGTACAGCCGGATGTCCGGGTGGAGGCGCACGGGCACCGCGGAATACCGGGGACGGTCACCGGAGCGGTCGATCCAGGAGACCACCGCACCACCCAGCACGGCCGCCGCGGCGTTGTCGGGGTGGCCCTCGAACTCAGAGGACAGCTGGATCAGCTGGGCATCGCTCAGCGGTTTCCAATCCGTCTGCGCCACAAGACCATTGGCCGCAGCCAGGCCTCCGACCACGGCCGCCGCGGAAGAGCCCAGACCGCGGGAGTGCGGAATGGCATTGCGGCAGCGGACCACCAGGCCCGGGGCGTGGACGCCCACGGCGCGCAGTCCGCATTCCACGGCGCGCACCACCAGGTGTTCGGGGCCCCGCGGCACCTGTTCGGCACCCTCCCCTTCGACCAGCACGACCAGGCCGGAATCCGTTGTCTCCACGACGATCTCATCGCAGAGGCTCAGCGCCAAACCGATGCTGTCGAAACCGGGACCGAGGTTGGCACTGGACGCCGACACCACGGCGCTCGCTACCAGCCCGGCGGGCAGCATCTGGCTCACCGACAGGTTCTCATTCAGGAGAGCCCCAGCTTCTCGACGACGAGCACCGGATCAACCGGCAGCGGGGAGACGGTCGGCATGTCCTTCAGCGCCGTGTCGGGGTCCTTGAGGCCATTGCCGGTCACCGTACACACCACGGTCGATCCGCGCGCGACCCAACCGTCGTCAACGGCCTTGAGCAGACCCGCGATGCTGGCCGCCGAGGCGGGCTCGACGAAGACGCCTTCACTTTCGGCCACCAGGTGATACGCCGCGAGGATCTCCTCGTCGGTGGCGGCCAGAAACCGTCCGTTGGACTGCTGCTGCGCGTTGACCGCGGCCGCCCACGAGGCGGGCGCGCCGATCCGTATCGCGGTCGCGATCGTCTCGGGGTTGCTGACCGGGGCGCCGTGTACCAGTGGCGCGGCGCCGGCCGCCTGGGTGCCCAGCATCCGGGGCAGCTTGTCGATCACGCCGTCCTGGTGGTACTCGGTGTAGCCCTTCCAGTACGCGGTGATGTTGCCCGCGTTGCCCACCGGAAGAGCGTGAACGTCCGGCGCGGCACCCAGCGCGTCGACGATCTCGAACGCCGCCGTCTTCTGGCCCTCGATGCGGACCGGGTTGACGGAGTTGACCAACGCGATCGTCGGGAAGTCGGCGGCCATTTTGCGAGCCAGTTCCAGGCAGTCGTCGAAGTTGCCGTCGATCTGAATGATCTTGGCGCCGTGCATGACCGCCTGCGCCAGCTTGCCCATCGCGATCTTGCCCTGCGGGATGAGCACCGCGCAGGTGATGCCCGCCCGTGCGGCGTATGCCGCCGCCGACGCCGAGGTATTGCCGGTCGAGGCGCACAACACGGCCTGTTGGCCCCGCGCCAGTGCGTCGGTGACCGCCATGGTCATGCCCCGGTCCTTGAACGAGCCGGTCGGGTTGAGGCCCTCGACCTTGAGGTGGACCGTGCAGCCGGTCTTTTCCGAGAGACGAGTTGCCGCGATCAGCGGGGTGCCGCCCTCGAGCAGGGTGACCGGGGTCCAGTCGTCGCCGACCGGCAGCCGGTCGCGGTACGCCGCGATCAGTCCGGGCCACGGTTGGTGCACGGCGGTATGCGGGACGCTCATGAACCGGTCTCTTCCAATCGCAGCACACTGGTAACGCCTTGCACGACATCCAAATCCGCCAGCGCATCGACGGTTTCGGAGAGCGCGGCGTCGGTGGCGCTGTGGGTGACCACCACGACACGGGCGCCCACCCGTCGCCCGCCCTCGTCGGACACGCCCTCCTGCCGGACCTCGGCGATGCTCACCTCGCGCTTGGCGAATTCGGCTGCCACCGTGGACAACACTCCGGGCTTGTCGGCGACGTTCATGCTGACGTAGTAGCGGGTGTTGATGAAACCCATTGGGGCGATGGGAAGCTGGGCGTACTTGGATTCTTTCGGCCCGCGGCTGCCCAGCACCCGGTTGCGGGCGGCCATCACCAAGTCACCGGTGACCGCGGATGCGGTGGGTGCGCCACCGGCGCCCTGCCCGTAGAACATCAGCCGACCGGCCGCCTTGGCCTCGACCACCACGGCGTTGAACGCCCCGTTGACGGTGGCCAACGGGTGCGACAACGGCACCAGCGCCGGGTAGACGCGGGCCGAGACCCGTTCCTGTCCATCGTCGCCCGGGATGCGCTCGCAGATGGACAGCAGCTTGATGGTGCAGCCCAGCGACCGCGCGGAGACGAAGTCGGCCGGGGTGATTTTGGTGATGCCCTCGCGATAGACGTCGTCGGCGGTGACTCGGGTGTGAAAGGCGATCGATGCCAGGATCGCGGCTTTGGCCGCGGCGTCGTAGCCTTCGACGTCGGCCGTGGGATCGGCCTCGGCGTAGCCCAGCGCGCTCGCCTCGGCCAGCGCGGTCTGGTAGTCGGCGCCGGTGCTGTCCATTGCGGACAGGATGTAGTTGGTGGTGCCGTTGACGATGCCGGCGACCCGCAGCACGGTGTCACCCGCCAGCGACTGGGTAAGCGGGCGGATGACCGGGATCGCACCGGCAACCGCCGCCTCGAAATACAGGTCGACGTGGGCGTTTTCGGCGGCCTGCGCCAATTCCCCGGTGGAGGTCGCCAGCAGCGCCTTGTTCGCCGTGACGACGGATTTGCCGTGCTCGAGCGCGCGCAGGATGGCCTTGCGGGCAGGTTCGACCGGCCCCATCAGCTCCAAGACGATGTCGACGTCCTCGCGGGAGACGAGTTCCTCGATGTTGTCGGTGAGCAACTCGATCGGGACACCGCGGTCGGCGGCGACCCGCCGCACTCCGACGCCGCGCAACACCAGCGGCGCGCCCACCCGAGCCGCGAGGTCGTCGGCGCTGTCCTCGATGATGCGGACAACTTCGCTTCCGACGTTGCCGAACCCGAGTACCGCTACGCCGACCGGCTTTTCGTCACGGGGCACAGTTCACCTCACTTCCAGACTCAATAGATCGTCAACCGTCTCGCGGCGCAGGATCAGGCGGGACCGCCCCGCGCGTACCGCCACCACCGCCGGCCGGCAGATCATGTTGTAGCGGCTCGACAGCGAATAGCAGTACGCGCCGGTCGCCGCGACCCCGAGCAGGTCACCGGGCCGAAGGTCGTCGGGCACCCACGCGTCGCGCACCACGATGTCACCGGTCTCGCAATGCTTTCCGACGATCCGCGCCAGCGTCGCCGGTGCGTCGCTGTCGCGCGAGACGAGCCGTGCGTCGTACTGCGCGTCATAGAGCGCGGTGCGAATGTTGTCGCTCATCCCGCCGTCGACGCTGACATAACGGCGTTGGGCTGTGCTGCTCACGTCGACGTCCTTGACGGTGCCCACCTCATACAGGGTGATGGTTCCGGGCCCGGCGATGGCACGTCCGGGCTCCACCACCAGCCTCGGGGTGGGCAGCCCCACGGCCGCCGACTCGTTGCCGACGATGGCCGTCAGCTTGGCCGCCAGTTCGGCCACCGGCGGCGGGTCGTCGGTTCCCAGGTATGAAATCCCCAGTCCCCCACCGAGATCTACGGTCGAAATCTGCCCCGTCTTGTCGACGCCGAATTCGTCGACGATTTGCTGCAGCAATCCGATGACGCGATGCGCGGCGACCTCGAAACCGTCGACGTCAAAGATCTGGGAGCCGATGTGGCTGTGCAGGCCCACCAGTCGCAGGTGGTCGGTGGCGAACACCCGGCGCACCGCGGCCATCGCCGCGCCGCTGGCCACCGACAGCCCGAACTTCTGGTCTTCGTGTGCCGTGGAGATGAACTCGTGCGTGTGCGCCTCGACCCCGACCGTGAGCCGGACGTAGACATCCTGGACGACGCCGGCCTCCCCCGCGATGGCATCGAGGCGCTCGATTTCGGTCATCGAGTCCAGCACGATCTGCCCGACACCCACTTTGACCGCCGCGGTCAGCTCCGCGACGGATTTGTTGTTGCCGTGGAAGGTGATCCGCTCTGGCGGGAAGTCGGCGTGCAGCGCGACCGCGAGCTCGCCGCCTGTGGACACGTCGAGCGAGAGGCCTTCCTCATCAACCCAGCGCGCGATCTCGCTGCACAGGAAGGCCTTCGCCGCGTAGCAGACGTTGTGCCCACCGCCGAAGGCCGTCGCCAGCTCGCGGCACCGGGAACGGAAGTCGTCCTCATCGACGACGAATAGCGGGGTGCCGTACTCTTGGGCGAGCTGGGTCACCGGGATTCCGGCGAGGCTGGCCACACCCGTGTCGTCGCGAACGATGTTGCGCGGCCACACATTCGGCGCGAGCCGCAGCAGCTCGTCGGGGGATTGCGGCCGCGGCGGGCTGTTGGGGGGCCGGGTCTCTTCGGCGTGCCGCGGACCGGCGGGGTGCACGTTCACATTCGCTCCGGAGCGGTGACGCCCAGGATCGTCAGCCCATTGGCGATGACCTGGCGGGTGGCCTCGCACAACGCCAGGCGCGCGGTGTGCAGGTCGGTGGGTCGTTCGTCGCCCTGGGGGAGAACACGGCACGAGTCGTAGAACCGGTGGTAGTCGCCGGCCAGGTCTTCCAGGTAGCGGCAGACCCGGTGCGGTTCCCGCAGGGATGCAGCCGTTTCCAGCACGCGGGGGAATTCGCCGATGCTGCGCAACAGCGTCCCCTCCTTGTCGTGGCTGAGCAGCTCGAGGTGACCGGTGTCGGGCACCAGGCCGAGTTCGGCGGCGTTGCGGGCCAGCGCCGACAGCCGGGCATGCGCGTATTGCACGTAGTAGACCGGGTTTTCGTTCGAGGCCGACGACCACAGCGCCAGGTCGATGTCGATCGGGGTGTCGACCGAGGAGCGGATGAGGCTGTAGCGCGCCGCGTCGACGCCGATCGCCTCGACCAGGTCGTCGAGCGTGATGACCGTTCCGGCCCGCTTGCTCATCCGGACCGGCGCGCCGCCGCGGACCAGGTTGACCATCTGCCCGATCAGGATCTCGACGGCCGCCGGGTCGTCACCGAACGCGGCGGCTACGGCCTTGAGCCGGGCGATGTATCCGTGGTGGTCGGCGCCGAGCATGTAGATGCACAGGTCGAAGCCGCGCTGCCGCTTGTCCAGGTAATAGGCGATGTCCCCGGCGATGTAGGCGGGCTTGCCGTCGCTCTTGATCACGACGCGGTCTTTGTCGTCACCAAAAGCGCTGGTGCGCAACCAGCTTGCGCCGTCTTTCTCGTAGATGTTGCCGGTCTCGCGCAACCGGGCGATGGCCTGGTCGACCCGGCCGCTGGTGTGCATCGAGTCTTCGTGGGTGTAGACGTCGAAGTCGGTGCCGAACTCGTGCAACGACTCCTTGATGTGGGTGAACATCAGGTCGACGCCGATTGCGCGGAACGTCTCGCGCATGTCGGGGTCGGGCAGGCTCAGCGCGTCGGGCGCCTTCTGCAGCACCTGCGCGGCGATGTCGTTGATGTAGGCGCCGGCATAGCCGTCCTCGGGCGTCGGTTCGCCCTTGGCGGCGGCGATCAGCGAGCTGGCGAACCGGTCGATCTGGGCGCCGTGGTCGTTGAAGTAGTACTCGCGCTCGACGTCGGCGCCCTGGGTGGCCAGCAGCCGTCCCAAGGCATCGCCGACGGCGGCCCAGCGGGTGCCGCCGATGTGGATGGGTCCGGTGGGGTTGGCCGAGACGAACTCCAGGTTGATCTTGTGGCCGCCCTGCGCGTCGGAGTGGCCGAAGGTGTCGCCGGCGTCGAGGACGGCGTTGACGATCTTGGCCTGCGCCGACGTCTCGAGGCGCAGGTTGATGAATCCGGGCCCGGCCACCTCCGCCGAGGCGACGCCGTCGGCCTGTGCGAGCGCCTCGGCCAGCCATCCAGCCAGTTCACGGGGGTTGGCGCCGACCTTCTTGCCCAGCTGCAGCGCCAGGTTGCTGGCGTAGTCGCCGTGCTCGGGATTACGGGGCCGCTCCACGGTGACCGTCGCCGGCAACGCGGCAGCATCCAGCCCGCGCTCGGCCAGCACCGCGGAGGCGGTGGACTTGAGCAGCTCAGCGAGGTCAGCGGGGGTCACGAGCGTCCATCCTATTGGCTGAGGTGCCCGCGCCCCGAATCCATTGCGGTGACGAAGCGGCCACCAACATGCGCTAGTCTGGCGGGGCCCAATGGCGCAACACCGAAGTCGTAGCGCCCCCGTAGCTCAGGGGATAGAGCGTCTGCCTCCGGAGCAGAAGGCCGCAGGTTCGAATCCTGCCGGGGGCACTCATGTTCTTGCAGGTCAGACGGTATCCGTTAGTCAGCTCGGCTGATGAAAACGCCGTTTCGGGCCTCAGTGTCACTGGCGTCGCGCAGCCGCGTCGGTCGCACACCGGCCACTTTGCTTAGATGGTGCGTTTCAGCCCTACGTGCGCGGCGTGGTACCCGAGCCGGCCATAGAACGCCCGAGCCCTTTCGCGAGCCTCGTCTGTGGTCACCTGCGCCAGCCGTGCCCCGTGGGCTCGGCCGTAGTTGTGTGCCCACTCGACGAGTGCGGTACCAAGACCCTGTGCGCGTTCGGCTTTGGCGACCCGTAATCCCTCGATCTGCAGCCGGGTGGAGCCGCCGCGGGACAGGCCGGGAATGATCGTCAATTGCGCGGTCGCGACGACCATGTCGGAACTGTTCAGGACGACTCCGAGATAGTTGGATCGGTTGCGAACGACGATGTCGTAGGCCGCCTCGTAGCGTTCGAGTTCGGCGTCTTCGCGATCCTGACCGAATTCGTCGTCGGAGAGCAGCTGGGCGATCACCCCCACGTGTTCGCGCGTCGCGCGCTGCACACGATATGTGCGGCCCCCTACCCGCAGCAGTCCTCGAACCGAGGACTGGGCCAGTGCCTGTAGGCGCGCCACCAACAGGTCCAGCCACGCCCCCACGTTGGTTCGTGCCTCCGCGGTATCGGGGTAGCGGCATCGCAGATGTAGCCCGGACTCGTCCTGGATGAACCAGAGCATGACGCCGTCGGTGTCAACGCTCGCGCTCACATACTGGGCGTCGAGTCCGACCGAGTCGATGCGCACCGGAAGTCTGCTTTGGTCCAGCCAGGAAATCGCGAACATGCCGGGCGCGATGGGCATTCCACCCCACGGAGCCAGTACGTCGGCCAGTGGCCAGGAACCAAGCTGCACGGCCTCTTTGACGGCGGCGGCCGCGGCGTGCGGCTCGGCAACCGCCGACTCCAGGACCGAATTGGTGATGAACCAGCCCACCGAGTCGTGCCATCTGTCTTCAAATCGGCTGTGCACGGGGAAGACTGCGCGCAGCGGCACCCCGGCCAACTCGCGGGTCACCGCAGTCATGGCGACCACAGCGAGTGCCAGCGTCGAGACACCGTCTTCGCGTGCCTGCGCCGCGAACGCGGCGCCGTCATCGACATCGAACACGTCACGCACCTCAACGCGTTCCGGATGCGGCCCCGACCCACCCAACGGCAGCGGGAACCGTGGCATCACTCCACCGCTGTCGCTGATGATTTGTGCCCATCGCGCGCGCACGCTGTCCGGTGCGGCGGGAAGGTCCAGCAGTGCTTGCGTGTGCACGACAAATGCGGGCGGCGGCTGCAGCAACGACGTACGTCCGATCCGCGCGTCGGCGAGCATCGACAACAGGTCCCGGGCGATCACCAGCATCGACCACATGTCCACGTGGGCGTGGTCGGCAGCGATCACCACCGTCGATCCGGCGGCAGTCTCCAACACACACAATCGATGTGAGGGCCGCTCATAGGGCGAGCACGTCGCATTGAGAACTACTCGCAGTGCGTCGTTGACCGCCTGGCCCGGGCTGATCTCATGCTCTACCCACTTGCCTGGGTGAATATCGATCTCGTTCAGCTGCGGATCGCCGTCCACCCCAGGTGTGAATGCCGTTCGTAAGGTGCCGTGGCGGGCGATCACAGCCAGCCACGCATCGGCCAACGATTGGCGGCTGACCCCCGCCGGCAACCGAATGGACAGAGCCATCCAGGAGCCGGGTCGCGCGCCCGCGCCAACGTGTATGCGCTGGTCGAAAGACACCGGGAGCTGCCGGCCGAGGTCAGACACCGACACGTCGTAGCCCCAGAGTCGTCCAAAGGGCAGCCGCAGGTGCGCCACGTTCGTCAGCCGCATGGCGGTACCCTAACGCCCCAGTTAGCCTGAGTGCTCGGTCTGCGCGGTCGGCTCCGGGGCGAGCCGACCGGTCATGAGAAGAGTTGCGTGATGTCCACTTTCGTGGTTCCCGGAGCAGAGCTTGCGGTTGAACTGAGCGACGAAGGTGGTCATCCGGTAGTTCAGCTGCACGGGCTTACCTCCAGCCGCGCGCGTGACCGGGTGCTCAATCTCGACCTCGGCAGGGGCCTCAGCGGGACCCGACTGCTGCGGTACGACGCACGCGGCCATGGCAAGTCGACTGGGCGCAAGGTCCCGGAGGATTACCGATGGGAAAGCCTTGCCGAGGATCTTCTGCAGCTGCTCGACAAGTGGTTTCCCGGCGAACGGGTGCACGGAGTCGGCCCGTCCATGGGTACCGGCACGCTGCTGCACGCGGCTGCCCGCGAGCCGGACCGCTTCGCCGGCCTCACGCTCATGGTGCCGGCCACCGCGTGGGAAACCCGGCCCGCGCAGGCGGCGATCTACCGGGTTGCGGCCGAAGCTATCGAAACCGAGGGAGTCGGGGCATTCATCGCGTCGGCGCGTGGGGCGATTCCGCCGCCGGCCACGGTCGGCGCGCCCGAAACAGTTCCCGATGTGGCCGACGCGCTGCTGCCGTCACTGTTTCGGGGCGCGGCTCTCAGCGACCTGCCCGCTCGCGAAGCGGTCGCACGAATCGATGTGCCGACGACGATTCTGGCCTGGGTCGGCGACCCGGCCCATCCGATGTCGACAGCGGAATCGCTTGCCGCACTGATGCCGCGGTCAACGCTCACCGTGGCGCACACCCCGGCCGATGTCGAGGCCTGGCCCCAGATCCTGAGCCAAGACGTCGCCCGCAGAGGCTGACTTGTGCGCGGACGCCACGTCGGCTTGTGCCTGGTCCGCGTCGGCGTCTTGCATGGTGTAGGTGCCCCAGCGGCGCTGGAGCATCCGGATCCCGCCGGGGGCACTTCGGAGAAGCTGGCGCTGACGTGTGGTTATGGACAACCTTCGCGTGGCAGGTTACTGCGCTTGAACCAGTCTTCCGGCGCGTTGACGCGCGGGAGCTGTCGCAACAGTCGTGAGTTTCAGGTCTTCACTGACCTCGTCGAGCGCACGGCCGCGTGGTTCCGGGAGCAAGAGTGTCGTCGCGATCGCCGCGACGTAGCAGCCGAACGCAAACAGCGTCACTGCCCGTAATCCCGAAGACGCCAGGATAAGCGGCACCACGAGCGCTCCCCCGAATGCGCCGACCTTGGCGACACCCGACGACAGGCCGTGCAGGCTGCTGCGGACGGCAGTCGGGTACGACTCGGCGGCCAGCAGCATGGTGGTGTAGTTCGGACCGAACGCGATGCCGAACAACGAGAGACCGAACACAATCCCGAAGGGCAGGACGGCGCTGCTCAGGCCGGGCACCATGGTGATCAGCAGCATGGCCAATCCACACAACCCGAAGCCGATGATTTGGAGTCGACGCCGCGGCCATCGGTCGAGAACGAAGAGCCCGGCGACGGCGCCGACCAGGCTGAAGCAGACGACGAGCACGGCGTTCAGCGCGATGTTGGACAGCGTGGAACCGTGCGGGCTGATGGTCTTGATCAGCAGCGGCTGACTCACCGAGTTGCCGTACACCGCGACGTTGAAGAAGAACCAGCTTCCGGCGGTGCCCAGCAGGGTGATGAGCACCTTGCGATTCGTCAACGCCAACCGCAGCCCACTGACCGAAACCTTAGAAACCGTTGCCGCACTGAATGTTTGGTTGCCCGCCTCGGCGAACTTCTCGAAGTCCTGGCGCGCCTGACGCTCGTCACCATGCTCGGCCGTCCAACGGGGCGACTCCGGCATGTGGCGGCGCTGGTAGAGAACCAGCATCGACGGCAGTACACCCAACCCGAGGATCAGTCGCCAGGCCAGGTCGTTGTCGACACCGACCGCGAGGACCAGCAGGCTCACGAGGTAGGCGCAGACCTGGCCGAACACATAAAACAGGAACGTCATGCCGACGAGTTGGCCACGGTTTCGCGCATTGGCGTACTCGGTAATGATGACGCCGCTGGCCGGGTAGTCACCGCCGATGCCCACGCCGAGGATCAGTCGGCCGACCAACAACACCGTGAAGTTCGGGGCGAACGCCGACACCAGGGCCCCGATGATCATCAGCACGGCTTCGAGCCCGTACACGCGCCGGCGGCCGAAGAGGTCGCCGAGCCGGCCGAATACCATCGCGCCCACCGCGACCGCGAGAAGCGTCGAGCTGGTCAGCATCGAGATCTGACCGCTGCCGAGGTGGAACTGCGGTGCGGCCAGTAGCGTCACCGAGCCAATGACGTTGAGGTCATAGGAGTCGGTGAAGAAACCCGCCCCGGCTGTCGCCGCTGCCTTGAAGTGGAACACGCCGAGTTTCGCGTCGTCGATGGACTTCCCGACGCTCTCGTTGCTGGCGACGTCAGTCATTGGGGCTCCGATTCCAAGGGCGCCGACTTGTCATTACAAGAACCCTCCGACAGAGGTTCAGCAGCTGTCAACACCGGAACGTACTGGGCCGCAAATGTTCAGATTCTCTTAACCAACAGAATGATTCAAAAGTTAGCCTGGGTGAAGCCCTCGGCCACACATGTATAGTCAAGTCGTGGCAACGGCACTGCACGAGGTCATCGCCGACAGCCTGAGGGAACAGATCCGCCTCGGTGAATTGGTCGTGGGCGCCCCGCTGCCCTCGGAGTCTCGGCTGTGCGAACAGTGGAACGCGTCGCGCGGACCGGTGCGCCAAGCACTGGCCACCCTGCGCGCCGAGGGTGTCATCGCCGGCGGGCGCGGCAAACCGCCGGTGGTCTGCTCCACCGCGACCGGACAGCCCTTCGACACCCTGCTGTCGTATTCGGCTTGGGCGCACTCGATCGGCCGTACGCCCGGGCAGCGGACCCTGGAATTGGCGCTGCGGCGGGCCGACCAGCACGCCGCCTCGGTGCTGCACGTCGACGTCGATGCGCCGGTCGTCGAGGTGTTGCGGCTGCGCTACCTCGACGACGAGCCCGCGATGCTCGAGCGCGCCGTATTCGTCGAGCACGTCGGTCGGCGCCTGTTCGACTTCGACTGCGATTCGGGATCCCTTTGGGCATACCTGCTTTCACAGGGTGTGCAGTTCGCCCGGGCGTCCCATGTGATCGACGCGGTGGCCGCCGACGCGCTGGACGCGCAGCACCTCGGTGTGCCCGAGGGAGTTCCGTTGCTGCGTCAGGAGCGAACAACGCGAAGCCCGGTCGGCGAGGTCCTCGAATACCACGACGACCGATACCTGCCGGGGCTGGTCAGTTTCACCCTCGAAAACACCCTGGACGCGCGCTGCGCCCTGACGCGCAACGCCAAGCCCTAAGGAGTCGAGCACATGACGATCTTCCCGCCCGAGGTTGTGGTTCTGGACATGGCGGGCACCACGATCGACGACGGTCAGCAGGTCTACCGCGTGCTCGCCGAGACCGCGAGCGCCCACGGGGCATCGCCGTCGGAGGCCGACATCGCCCGCTGGCACGGTGCCTCGAAACACGAAGCGCTGCGCGAACTACTCACCTCCCGCTCCGGCACGCCACCGAGCGTGGGAGAACTGGAAGTGGTGGTCGCCGATTTTCATGCCCGGCTCAGCACCGCCTACGCCGCCGATCACCCGCCGCACCCGCTGCCGGGGGTCGTTGAGGCTCTGTCCACGTTGCGCGAGCGTGGTGTGAAGGTCGCGCTGACAACGGGATTCGACCGAGTCATCGTCGAATCGCTGCTATCGGCGCTGGGCTGGATGGGCGACGCGGTGGCGGACACCGTCGTCTGCGGCAGCGATGTGGCCGCCGGCCGCCCCGCGCCCTACATGATCTTTCGGGCCATGGAACGGCTGGGTGTGACCGATGTGGCGCGCGTCCTGGTCGCCGGAGACACTCCCCGCGACCTCGAAGCCGGGACCAACTCCGGTGCCGCGATGGTGGTGGGCGTCCTCTCGGGAGCCAGTGACGCCGACGAACTCGGCGCCCACCGGCACACCCACCTGCTGCCTTCGGTGGCCGACCTGCCCGGCCTGCTCGGCGTGCGCCCGGTGGCGGTGAGCGCTCCATGACCAGCGCGACCCTCGACCGGCGAATCGACACCACCGCCGCGGCAGTATGGCGCGGCGGTGACCGGATCGCCGTCGAGCGCGTGGCGGTGCCGCCATTGGGCCCGTCCGACGTGCTCGTCCGGGTGCGCCTGGCCACCGTGTGCGGCAGCGACCGGCACACCGTCAGCGGCCATCGTGTACAACCGTGCCCGTCGATCCTCGGCCACGAGGCCGTCGGTGAGGTCGTTGAAGTCGGCCAGGCAGGCAGGCGCGACGTCGACGGTCATGATCTGCACCCCGGCCAACGCGTCATCTGGTCGATCACGCTGCCCTGCCAAACCTGTGACCGCTGCCGCGCCGGGGTCACCGCCAAATGCCGCACTGTCCGCAAGGCCGGGCACGAGGCGCTCGACTCGGACTGGGCGTTGTCCGGCTCCTATGCCGAATATGTCTTCCTGCCAAGCAATTTGGCGATCGCGGTCGTTGACTACGAGCTCAGTGACGCCGTCGCCGCTCCCGCCGCCTGCGCGACGGCCACGGTCATGGCGGTGATCGACCGCGCGGGGCCGCTGACTGGCAGGCAGGTCATCGTCGTAGGGGTCGGCATGCTCGGACTCACCGCTGTCGCGGCTGCGGCCTCGGCCGGCGCCTCGGCGGTCACGGCGGTCGATCCCAGCACCGAACGAAGGCAGCTGGCAAGGCAATTCGGCGCTACCGACGAGGCGGCATCGGCACACGACGTGGAAAGCTGCGACGTCTTGTTGGAGTTCTCCGGCTCATCGGCGGCCTTGCAGACCGGATTGGCCGCGCTGGATGGCCAGGGCGTCGCCGTCCTCGCCGGTTCCGTCGCCCCTAATGGCGCCATCGCGCTCGACCCCGAGCAAGTCGTCCGCCGGCAGCTGTCGATCTTCGGCGTGCACAATTACGAGCCGCGGCACCTCAGTGCGGCGCTGAGCTTTCTGCTCGCAACCCGCGACCGGTTTCCGTGGGCGGAGCTGGTTGCCCGCGCCCGGCCGCTCGGGGACATCGCGGGCCTGCTCCTCGGCTCCCCCGGCCCCTCGCCGCGATATTCGGTCGCGCCCTGAGCCTTAACTGCAGACGAGAACGAACATGTCGGTCTTACGACCGTCGTCCGGGGCGGGTTAGATCGTCTGCATGGGCGAACGTGTGACGTTCCAAGGTTCCACGGGCGCGATTCTGGCCGGGGTCATCGAGGTGCCGGAAGGACCGGTGCGCGGCTGGGGCGTCTTCGCGCACGGCTTCACGCTCGGAAAGGACTCGCCGGCCGCGGCCCGAATCTGCAAGCAACTGGCCGCCGACGGTATCGGCATGTTGCGCTTCGACGCGCTGGGTCTCGGTGGATCCGAGGGCGACTGGGGGGACGGGTCGTTCACCGTCAAGGTCGACGACATCGCCAAGGCATGCGAATTCATGGCGAACCGCGGAACCCCGGCCGACATCCTGGTCGGGCACTCGTGGGGCGGCGCGGCGGTGCTCGCGGCGGCACGACAGTGCCAGGGCGTGCGGTCGGTTGTCACCGTTGCCGCGCCCGTCGACCCGAGCCACGTCGAGAAGCATTACGACGCAGTCGTCGACCGTTGCTTGGCGGAGGGCAGTGCCGAGTGGATGGTCGGTGGGCGCACGCTGACCCTCAAGCGGGCATTCGTCGAGGATGTCCGCGCAGCCCACCTACGCGACAAGATCAAGGGCTTGCGCCTGCCGCTGCTGATCCTGCATTCGCCCACCGATAACACGGTCGGCATCGCGAATGCGAGCGAGATCTTCCGCTTAGCCCGTCACCCCAGGAGCTTCGTTTCGCTCGAGGGTTCGGACCACTTCCTGACCGCTCGGGGTCAAGCTCATCGCGCCGGGCGAATCATCGGCGCCTGGGCCGACGCCTACCTGGGCGACGGTGTTTGACCCCAGACCGCCTGTGACACAGTAGAACTGGGCTTACCCTCAACTCCGTTGTAGGACGAACGCCTCGATGTGGCGCTTGCCGGCCCGCACTTCATACTTCCGCCAGCCGGGGTACAGCTCGAGACCCTTCGCCCAGATCTCGTCGCGCTCGCCCGGCGCGGCGAGCCGCGCGTTCGCATGCCAGGTGTCGCGGCCGATCGACACCGTCGCCTCCGGGTGCGCCTTGAGGTTGTGATACCAGGCGGGATGCTTGGCGCCGCCGAAATTCGACGCGATGAGGGCCAACCCGTCCGGATGCGGGATTCCGTACACGGCGACGGTGCGGGGCTCACCCGACTTGGCGCCCGTCGTGGTGAGCATCACCACCGGGATGCCTGTCGCAAGCCCGGCGAAGCTGCTTCTGCCGCCCGTGAGCTTGGTGATGAGTCGGTCGAGGTGGTGCGCCGTGGGGCGAAGGAGCGCCACACCCACCGGCGTGGACGCGAAGCGACGCATGATCCGATGGAACGCGTTGGCATCGCCGAAGGATTGGCCGGGCATGGTGACATTGTGACCCGACCTCGGGCCGCTTAGGGCCCATTCGTCCGAGCCGGAATAACTGGACGAAAATGGGTCACAGACGTCGCTTACGGAACTAAGCTGCTGGTCGTGGGCAAGAACGTGTTAGCCAACGGGCGAAGCCGCTGGCTGGCGATCGTTGCCTCGTTCGCGCTGGCGGGCGCCATGGTCTACGCCCAAGACACCAAGCCGCGCTGCTGCGCGCCCAACGCGGTGGCGGCGGTCCCCACCACCGCGGCCGCCGCGTCGACCAACGCCGCCGCCCCGCCCAACGCCCCGCACACCGCCAGCCCCGCGGAAGTGGAAATGTTGACCGCCAGCGCGCCCGCCGCCGCCCAGCAATTCCAGGTCGCGTTGCCCCGGGGCCTCGCCTCGGAGGACAGGCTGCAGGTCAAGACGATCTGGGCGGAACGCGCCATCAGCGTGCTGTTTCCGCAGATCAAAACCATCTATGGGTACCGGGAAGACCCCCTGCCGTGGCACCCGAACGGGTTGGCGATCGACGTGATGATCCCGAACCACAGCAGCCCCGAGGGTATCGAGCTCGGCAACCAGATCGCCGGGTACGCGCTGGCGAATGCGAAGCGATGGGGAATCAACCACGTGATCTGGCGCCAGAAAATCTACCCGGGCGTCGGCGGGGGCAGCTGGACCGCCGACCTGGGCTCGGAAACCCTCAACCACTACGACCACGTGCACATCGCCACCAACGGCGGCGGCTACCCGACCGGGCACGAGGTCTACTACATCGCCTCGATGACGCCCGCGCCGCAGCAATGATTGGGTGACAGAGGGATTCACTCCGGCGCCCGCGCCTTCAGGCGTCGTCGCCAAGAATTCTTTGAGAAGCCGTTGAGGCCCCGTGCTGATTCTGTGATCAACGCACTCCGCGTCCGTCAGAGAAGCCAACTCAGCACAAGGAGACCCCGATGTTCCCTCGCCGTTTCACCGCCTCCGTCGTCGGCACCGCCGCCCTGGGCCTGGCCGCGCTCGGCCTCGCCGGCGCCGCTGGCGCGAGCTCGGTCGATGACGCGTTCCTCGCCCAGCTGGCATCGGATGGCATCACCCCGCCGAGCGCTTCGGTCGCCATCAAGGACGCACACGCCGTGTGCAACGCGCTCGACCAGGGCCACTCGAGCAAGGAGGTCATCGGCGCCGTGGCCAAGGCGACCGGCTTGAGCACCAAGGGCTCCAAGACGTTCGCCGTCGACGCGGCCTCGGCCTACTGCCCGCAGTACGTCACGTCGGCCTGAGATCGACCACTACAGTGCGGGGACCCCGGCGGGCCCCCGCATTGTTCATGGTCGCCGCAGCAGAAACAGGCTGTAGGCGGCGACGGACTGCGCGTCGGCGATCACCCCCGACCGGATCATCTGCTCGACGTCCTCGCGGGCGAACCAGGCACTTCGCAGGTCCTGCTCCTCGTGCTCGAGCTCGGGCTCCCCTTCGACGATTCCGGTGGCCAGGAAAACCCAGCCACGCTGACTGGTCATGCCCGGGGCGACATCGAGCTGGCCCAGCACCTCGAATGACGTCGCACTCAATCCCGTTTCCTCGCGCAGCTCACGCTCGGCCAACTCCGACGGGTCGGTGTCCGCCAAACCGGGAGCGGTGCCCTGCGGGAATTCCCACCTTCGCTCCCCAAGCGGATACCGGAATTGTTCGACCAGCCGGAAACGGTGCCCGTCGAACGGCATCACCAGCGCATAATCCGGCTTGTCCACCACGCCGTAGATGCCGGGACTGCCGTCCGGGCGACGGATGTCGTCTTCGCGGAGCACCATCCATTGGCTCCGATAGATCTCGCGGGACGCGATGCATTCGATGAAGGGCACCAACCCAGTATCACTGGGACGCCGTGAAGCGGTCGTACGTGCGGCGCAGGGCGCCCCGGTCGACGGAGTGCAGCGCACGGGTGAGTACTGCGAACACATCGACGTGCCCGACGGTGGGATCCGCTGTTTCGCCACGCGTGTATTGCCACGGCAGGGACCGTCCGCGCCGCAGCACTTCCCCGAGATACCACACGGCGCCATCTACGAACGGCTCATTGCGCTCTTCGTTGAGAAGCTGTTCGGGTGTCGAAGCCTTCTGAATGACGAGCTCTTCCAACGCGTCTAAGGACTCCGGCGAGAAGTCCCACACGGCGTCGCCGCCGTAATGACCCGCCCAGACCGGGAATTGGGCCCCGCGCTCGGCAAGCCAGCATCGCAGGTATTCCTCGTCCGAAAAGCGCTGCGTTGCTTGCTTTTTGGTGCTCAGGCGGCGCTTGCCGGCTTCTTCGACCCGGCCGCGCATCTCGGCCACCCAACGGTGGTCCTCGACGCGGTCGCGCCACTTCGCCAGTTCCTCCCTGGCCGCGACGGTGAGCGGATTGTCTTCGCCGAAGACCCGTGCTTCGGCGGCAACCAGGGCCTGCCAGGTCGCCACCTTGTCCCCGCAGTCCACGGGTTCTGGCTCCCACAGCGCGATGGTGTGCCGCGCGATCAGCGTGTGGCGGTGGTCGTCGCCCAGCTTTTCGCGCATCACCTCGACCAGCGACTCCAGCTCGGCCACGGCGCCGGCGCCGTCCACCGATTCGCCGTGCCATTGCGCCAGCGACAGCCGCATGCCCAACGTGTCCTCGTGGTCGTCGCCGAGCACCCGGCGCCGCGCGGCAAGGACGCGCTCGCCCTCGGCGATGGCACCCGGATAGTCACCGAGCTCCTTACGCTTGTGCGCCACGCGGTCCATGGACGTCAGCACGGTGGGGTGCTCGGCGCCCAGCACGCGTTCTTCGTCGGCCAGCAGCTGCGACCATTCGGCCAACGCGGCCCGCGTCTCGCGCTGGGGCCGGTCCGCGAACATGTGGCGCGCCGTCAACGTGGTGATGTGATCCCGGCCGAGCACCTCCTCGAATTCGGGAACCAGCTGCTCGAGGACGGCGTAGGCACCGGCCTGGTCTCCCATTTGGAGCTGCAGGTGTACCAGCGCAAGCTTCATGTCCAAGACGTTGGGATGGCGCTCCCCCAGGATCGGGCGGCAGACCGCGACCAGCTCGTTCATGAGTGGCAACGCCCCGGCGAAATCGGCCGCGGCGATGCGCTCCGAGATGAGCCGGGTCAAGGCGGCGAGCGGCCCAGGCAGTTCCGGCTGCGTCATACCGCTATCGAATCTCTCCTGCGGTCCCGTCGCAATTCACCCCGGGGCCGGTGTCGCGCTGGCATGAATCGGCAAGGTGGCCGATAGTCATAGGAACAAAATTCCAACGTCAGCAGAGGTGGGGGTCATGCCGGACGACCCGGGGCGCGCCTGACCATGCGCGGGCACATCATCGTCAGCGGTGACGACGCGCTGGCGACCACGATCGTCGAGGAGCTCAACAACGCCGGTGTGCACATCGTCAAGCTCCAGACCGCCGGCGAGCTCGACACCGCCGGTGTGACCCGGGCTCGCGCCGTGATTTGCGTCGGCGACGACGACGCGACCAACCTCGAAATCGCACTGCTGGCAAGGAAAGCCAACTCCCGGGTGCGCGTGGTGGCACGGCTGGGCAACGACGTGCTGCGCACGGCGATGGCCGCCGACAAGCGTCCCGGCGCGATACTGGACGTCGCCGACCTCGCGGCGCCGTCGGTCGTCGAGGCGTGTCTGGCGCACACCGTGCACCCGTTCGAGGCGGCGGGCATCGAATTCGTCGTCTCCGGGGCCGAGGCACCGTATAGCGCGACGCTGCGCGAAATCTACGGTGACCTAGCACCGGTGGCGGTGATTCACGGTGAGAACTGCGTCACCCCGGGCGAGGTGGTGTCCTGTCCTGGCCGCGACCTGTCGGTACACGCCGGTGACTGGACCGCGATGATCGGCACCGCCGAGGAACTGGCCGAACGCGGCATCAAGGTCCCGCGGCCGACCGTGACCCGCTATCGCCTGCCCCGGCTGCGGCGCATGCTCGACAGTGCGCGGGCGCTGCGCGACGACGTCAACCCGATGTTCGCCCGAGCGTTGCTGGCCGCGGCGTGCCTGCTGATCGGGTCGACGGTAATCCTGCGCTTCTGCTACCAGCCGGGTCTGAGGATGACGTGGCTCGACGCGCTGTATTTCAGCACCGAAACGATCGCGACGGTCGGTTACGGCGATTTCAGCTTTCTCCATCAGCCGACCTGGCTGCGGCTGTTCAGCATCATGTTGATGTTCGCCGGCGTAACGACTACCGCGCTCCTCGTCGCTTTCGTCGCCGACCTGCTGATATCGCGGCGTTTTGCCCATTCTGTCGGCCGCCGCCGGGCGCGCCATCTGCGTAACCACGTCATCGTCGTCGGGCTCGGTTCGTTCGGCAGCCGCGTCGTCGCCGACCTCAGGTCAGCGGGCTACGACGTCGCCGTGATCGAGCGGGACGAAAACAACCGCTTCCTCTCGGCGGCGGCCGACCTCGACGTGCCGGTCATCTTCGGGGACGCGACGCTGCGCCAGACGCTGGAGGCCGCCCGCGTCGAGTACGCCCGCGCGGTTGCGGTGCTGACCCAGGACGACATGGTGAACATCGAGACCGGGATCGTGCTGCGCGAGATGCTCGGCCCCCGGGTGAAGCCCGAAGTCGTTCGTACCGACGTTCCCCTGGTGCTGCGCGTCTACGACCGCGCGCTGGGTGCCGCTGTGGCGCAGCGGTTCGGATTCGAAAACGTCCGGTCCACCGTCGAACTGGCCGCACCGTGGTTCATCGGCGCCGCGATGGGCCTGCAAGTGCTGGGGACATTTTCCGTCGGGCAGCGCTCGTTCATGATCGGCGGGATGCACGTGGCGCCCGGCAGCGAGCTCGACGGGCTGAAGATGTTCGAGCTGTCCACCCAGACCCGGGTCATCGCGATCACCCGACAGGACGCGCCCGTAGAGCTGCACCCCCGGCGGGACGCCTGGCTTCGTGGCGGTGACACCGTCTACCTCGTCGGCCCGTATCGCGAGTTGTTGGCGACGCTGCGCAAAGGGCAGCCGCCGCAGCAGCCGGCCGCGGGCGACGAGCGCGCGTCGGCCTAGTGGCGATCGCGAGCGCGGCGAAGCCGGGCGAAGCGGGTCGCCACCGTCAGGCCTAGTGGCGATCGCGAGCGCGGCGAAGCCGGGCGAAGCGGGTCGCCACCATTGGCCTAGTGGCGATCGCGAGCACGGCGAAGCCGGGCGAAGCGGGTCGCCACCGTCAGGCCTAGTGGCGATCGCGAGCGCGGCGGAAGCCGGGCGAAGCGGGTCGCCACCATCGGCCTAGTGGCGATCGCGAGCGCGGCGAAGCCGGGCGAAGCGGGTCGCCACCATTGGCCTAGTGGCGATCGCGAGCACGGCGAAGCCGGGCGAAGCGGGTCGCCACCGTCAGGCCTAGTGGCGATCGCGAGCGCGGCGGAAGCCGGGCGAAGCGGGTCGCCACCATCGGCCTAGTGGCGATCGCGAGCGCGGCGAAGCCGGGCGAAGCGGGTCGCCACCATTGGCCTAGTGGCGATCGCGAGCACGGGCTAAAGCCGGCCGGCGACGTCCGCCGCGCGGCTCAGCTGGTCGACGTCCGCGCTCGTCGGGATGAGCTGCACCTCGTCGGTGCCGATGTCCTCGAACTTGCGCAGCACCGCCAGCAGCTCGTCCTCGGTGCCGGCCCACCCGGTCGTCGGCGCCATGGCGTCGACGTACTCCGCCGGTATCCAGTTCATGTACCGCCGTAGGTGGCGATGCACCTGGGCCCGGGCCTGCTCCGGCGGGCCGAACGCGAACCAGAACGACGTCACCAGGTGGGGTTTGCCCTTGCCCGCCTGCGACCACGCGTCGCGCGCGACGTCGAACAACTCGTTCTGCTTGGCGACGTCCAGGTCCAGCGTGGTCCCGGCCAGTCCGGCGGCCCAGGAAGCGGCGCTGCGGATGGTCTTGGGGCCGATGCTGCCCACGAACAGCGGCGGACCGCCGGGTTGCACCGGTGCCGGCCCAACCGGCAGGACCGACTCGGTGAGCTTTTCGCCGGCCCACACCCGCTTCATCACGGCGACGCGCTCGGCCAGTTCGCGCATGGTCTGTGTCGCCGGATCGGCGCCGACAGCGTGGTAGTCCTCGTGCCTGCCGCCCACGCCGATGCCCACCCCCAGCCGCCCGCCGGAGAGCATGTCGCCGGTCGCCAGGCCCTTGGCCAGCATCACCGGGTCATGCAGCTGCGGCACGATCACGGTGGTCAGCAGCCGCACCCGATTCGTCCAGGCCGCGAGCGCACCCAGCAGAGTCAGGTTGTCCGGGTTGTCGAACGCGATGCGCTCGCCCCAGCACAGCGACGAGAACGGTCCGACGTCGATCGCGCGCGCCCAGTTCTCCAAAACTCCCGCGTCCAAGTCCGGCTCCATCACCGGCAGCGTCATCGCAATCTGCACGACGGCGATTCTGGCATGACAGTCAACATGCGGGCAGACAAGTGGCAGCATGGAGCAGATGGGTTTCACCAGCAGTTCCATCGCGCACGTCCGCCTCACCGTCACCGATATCGAGCGATCCCGGCAGTTTTACGAGAGCGTGTTCGGTTGGCCGGTCCTGCTGGAGGTGCCCGACAACGCGGACGAGGCCACCCGCAGCCAGTTGAGCTTCCTGTTCGGTGGCGTCATCTACGACCTCGGCGGCACGCTGCTGGGACTGCGGCCGGTTGCCACCGACCGCTTCGACGAGGACCGCGCCGGGCTCGACCACATCGCGTTTCGGGTCGCCAGCAAGGATGAATTAGACTCGGCCGCAGCGCATCTCGATGAGCTCAGCGTGACGCACGAGCCCGTAAAAGACATCGGGCCGTCGTACATCCTGGAGTTCCGCGATCCCGACAACATCGCCCTGGAGCTCACGGCACCGAAGTAGGAGGAGGCCATGTCCATCAGCTTCAACCACACCATCGTCGCCGCCCGGGACAAGCACGAGTCCGCGGAGTTCCTCGCCGAATTGTTCGGCCTGCCCAGCCCAAAGCCGTTCGGCCACTTCATGGTTGTCGAACTCGAGCACGGCGCCAGCCTGGACTATGCGGATGCTTCCGACGGCGGGGAGATCCCGCGGCAGCACTATGCCTTCCTGGTGTCCGAAGAGGAATTCGACACGATCTACGGCAAGATCTCCTCGCGCGGCCTGGAGCACTGGGCCGACCCTGGCGCCAAGCGGCCCGGCGAGATCAACCGCAGGGACGGCGGGCGCGGCGTGTACTTCCTCGATCCCTCGGGACACGCCATGGAGATTCTCACCCGCCCCTACGGGTCCGGGGGCTGACGCTCCGGCGGGCCGCGCCGCCTATTCGCCGGCGTGCGGTGTGCCGTGCCGCACGCTCTCCTGTGCCCGATAATCGTGGGCGAATTGCGCGACATGCTCGGGCAGTGCGTTGGCGGCGACGTCGGCCAGGGTTGTTTCCTCGAGCACCGACCGCATGCTGGCGCGCAACGCCCGCCAGACGTCGGTGAGCGCCGCGGTGGGACCGGAATAGGGCAGATCCCCCAGCCCGATGTCGCGCACGCTCGCCAGTGGCCCGTCGATACAGCGCAATACGTCGGCGATGCTGATCTCGTCTCCGGGACGGGCCAGCTCGTAGCCGCCTTCGCGGCCCCGATGGCTCTTCACCAGGCGGTCGGTGCGCAGGTTGGTCAGGATGTCGACGAGGAATTGCGGCGGTATGCCCTGCGCTTGAGCCAGGTCGTCGGTTTTCACCAATGTCCCGCTGGGGACCGTGGCGAGCTGGACCATGGCCCGCACCGCGTACTCCGCCTTCGCCGACATGCGCACTCTCAGAATTGTGCCACTCGGCGCGCGAATTTCGGTGCAGCCGGGCTGTGCCGGTGCGCTAACCCCGCGATTCGAGCAAATCGACGATGCTGCGCGCCTGTTCCTCGACGGTACGGTCCGGTGTAAGCCGCAGGTCGGGGTTGACCGGCGGCTGATACGGGCTGTCGATGCCGGTGAAGTGTGCGATCTCGCCCGCGCGGGCCTTGGCGTACAACCCCTTCGGATCACGCTGCTCGCATTCTTCGATCGGGGTATCGCAGAACACCTCGACGAAGTCGAACCCCGCGGCGGCGTGCACATTACGAGCCATCTCGCGCTGCTCGGTCAGCGGGCTGATCGCCGGTACCAGCACGACGTTGCCGCAGTCGGCGAGCAACGCCGCCACATGCGCCAGCCGGCGCAGATTCTCGGCTCGGTCGGCCATGCTGAAGCCCAGGTCGGCATTCAAACCATGTCGCAGGTTGTCGCCGTCGAGAACGTAAGCGGGCGTGCCCTTTTCGAGCAGCATCTGCTCGACAAGCATGGCCACCGATGATTTGCCGGAACCGGACAGGCCGGTGAACCACACCGTCTTGCCCCGCGGCCGGGCTTCGGCGACGGCCGACGACTTGTGCCGCACGGTGTTGGGGCTCGCCGTTTGCACCGAGACGTCGCGCAGCACCATGCCCGCGGCCACGGTGCCGTTGGTGTGCGGGTCGATCAGGATGAACGAACCGGTGCTGGCGTTGCGGGTGTACTCGTCGAGCAGCAGCGGCACCTGGGTACGCAGCGAAATGCGGCCAAGCTCGTTGAGCTGCAATGCCGTTGCCGCTTTATCGCGATGCAGGGTGTTCACGTCGAGCCGGTAGTCCAGCCCGGTCACCCTCGCGCGCGTGGTACGGGTGGTGTGCTTGATGACGTAGTCGCGGCCGGGCTCCAGCGCAGCGTCGTCGGCCATCCAGCACACGGTGGCATCGAATTCCTGCGTGACGCGGGGATGATTGTTGGTCCGAGCGATGAGATCACCCCGCGAGATGTCGATCTCATCCGCAAGGCTCACCGACACGGCCATCGGTGGAAAGGCTTCCTCCACTGGACCGTTCGGGCCTTCGATCGCGGTGATGCGGGTGGTCTTGCCGACCGGCAGAACGACGACTTCGTCTCCCGGACGCATGACACCGCTGGCGACGGTGCCGGCGTAGCTGCGGTGGTCTTGATGCTCGCGGGTGTGCGGCCGGATGACGTACTGGACGGGGAAACGCACGTCGACCAGGTTGCGGTCACCGGCGATGTAGACCTCCTCCAGGTGCGACAGCAGCGCCGGACCCTCATACCAGGGCGTCTGGTCCGATTTGGTCACCACGTTGTCGCCGTGCAGTGCGGAAAGCGGGATGGTGGCCACGTCGTGCACATCAAGTCGGGCGGCGAAGGCGTGGAATTCGTCCCGGATGGCCTCGAATTTGTCTCTGTCCCAACCGATCAGGTCCATCTTATTGACGGCGAGAACGATGTGCTGGATGCCGAGCAGCGAGGCCAGGAAGGCGTGCCGGCGGGACTGCTCCAGCAGGCCGTGCCGGGCATCGACGAGCACGATCACGAGTTGGGCGGTCGACGCGCCCGTCACCATGTTGCGGGTGTACTGGATGTGGCCCGGGGTGTCGGCGATGATGAATTTCCGCTTGGGAGTGGCGAAGTAGCGGTAGGCGACGTCAATCGTGATGCCCTGCTCGCGTTCGGCGCGCAAGCCATCGGTCACCAGGGCCAGGTCGGTGTAATCGTGGCCACGATCCTTGGACGTCTGTTCCACCGCCGCCCACTGGTCCTCCATGACGGCCTTGGAGTCGTAGAGCAGGCGGCCGATCAGGGTGGACTTGCCGTCGTCGACGGAACCCGCGGTGGCGAGGCGAAGCAGCGTGGTGGGTGTGGCCATCAGAAGTACCCCTGCCGTTTGCGGTCTTCCATCCCGGCCTCCGAGATCCGGTCGTCGGCCCTGGTCGCGCCGCGTTCGGTCAGCCGGGACACCGCCGTCTCGGCAATGACCTCCTCCACCGTCGACGCCTCCGATTCCACGCATCCGGTGCAGGTGACGTCCCCGACGGTGCGGAAACGCACCGTCGCCTCGAACACCGGCTCGTCGTCGCGCGGCTGCATGTGCCGATCGACCGCCAGCAGCATGCCGTCGCGACGGAACACCTTGCGCCGATGGGCGTAATAGATCGAGGGCAGCCCGATGTTCTCCGCGCCGATGTAGGACCAGATGTCGAACTCGGTCCAGTTCGACAGCGGGAAGGCCCGGATGTGCTCGCCCTTATGGTGCCGACCGTTGTAGAGGTTCCACAGCTCCGGCCGCTGCGCCTTCGGGTCCCATTGGCCGAACTCGTCTCGGAAGCTGAACACCCGCTCCTTGGCGCGGGCCTTCTCCTCGTCACGGCGCGCTCCCCCGAACGCCGCGTCGAACTTGTTCTCCCGGATGGCGCGCAGCAGCGTCACGGTCTGGATCGGGTTGCGACCCTGCTTTGGCTCGACCACGCGCCCGGCGTCGATGTCCTCCTGGACCGAGGCGACCACCAGGCGCACGCCGTGCTCGGCGACCAGCTCGTCACGGGTGGCGATCACCTCGTCGAAGTTGTGGCCGGTGTCCACGTGCATCACGGGGAACGGCAACCGCCCGGGCCGAAACGCCCGCAGCGCCAGGTGCAGCATGACGATGGAGTCCTTGCCCCCCGAGAACAGCAGCACGGGCCGCTCGAACTCGGCGGCCACCTCCCGGATGATGTGGATCGCTTCGGCCTCCAAAGAGCGCAGATGGCTCAACTCGTACTGGCCGGCGGTGGGGGCCGCTTTCAGATCGCTGGTCATAGCTTCCTCGGAGTAAACCTGGTTGAATCGGTCATATTTGGCAGCTTTGCCCTCCATAGCATCAGTTCGCGCCGACGGTTGTCAAGTGGGGAGGACGGCCATGGGACGTATCGGGTCAAGACCGGCGGCCACCCTTTCCGGCCGATGCCTGGTGCGACAGCATGAAGGGATGACCTCTGACCCTGCGCCGGCCGGCCCGAGCGGCCGCGACGTCATCGCGGAATTCCTCTTCCAATCGGCGTTCGTCACGAAGCTGGGCATCGTCGCCGACCAACTGGAGGAGCACGAGGTCAGGCTGCGTCTGCCGTGGGACCCGTCGAACGTCACGATCGGTGACATGGTCCATGGCGGCGCTATCGCCACGCTCGCCGATGTCACCGTGATGGCGGCGGCGTGGTGCGGGGCCGAGGCGCCACCGGAACTGCGGGGCGTCACCGTGTCGATGGCGTTGGACTTCATGGCCCCCGCCCGGGCCACCGACGTGATCGGGGTCGGCCGGGTGCTGCGGCGCGGCCGGTCGCTGGTCAACTGCGAGGCGGAGCTCGTCGACGCGCAGGGCCAGCTCGTCGCGAAGGCCCTCGCCACTTACAAGGTCGGCTAGAACATCGCCGAACGTGTTCTCAGGGCGCAAAAATGGGCAATTTCTCGCCCTGAGAACACGCTCGGCGCAGGGGGCGACGCTAGAGCGCCACTTCCTCGAGCTTGCCCGTGGCGACGTCGAAGACGAACCCGCGAAGCGAGACATGCTTCGTGACGAACGGGCTGTTGTCGATGCGGCGCAGCGACTGCCGGACGTCCTCGCCCACGTCGGGGAACGCCTCGGCCGCCCACGGCGGCTTGAGGCCCGTCTCCTCCTGGATGGCGCGCTTGAAGTCGTCGTCGGTGAACGTCAGCATCCCGCAGTCGGTGTGGTGGATCAGGATGACCTCCCGGGTCCCCAGCAGCCGCTGGCTGATCGCGAGCGAGCGGATGACGTCGTCGGTGGCGACCCCGCCGGCGTTGCGGATGACGTGCGCCTCCCCCTCGTTGAGGCCGAGGAGGCGGTAGACGTCGAGCCGGGCGTCCATACACGCGACCACCGCCACGTGTTTGCTCGGCGGCATCGGCAGCGGGCCATGGAAACCGCTCGCGTATTGGGCGTTGTTCGCCAAGTAGTCATCGGTAACCGTCACGCACGCCTCCTCGGGATATCGCGGCCCGAAAGTAGCAACGAACCACTCGTAATTCACTCATGAGAATCAGCCGGATCACAAGGACGGGGGAGGCTCGTTAACCTGTCCCAATGCGAGGCGGGCGGTGCGGTCGGGGATGATCCGCTTCTTGGCGCGCCGATTGCTGAACTACGTCGTGCTGCTGGCGCTGGCGTCGTTTCTGACGTTCTGCCTGACGTCGGTCGCGTTCCGGCCACTCGACAGCCTGTTGCAGCGCAGTCCTCGGCCGCCGCAGTCGGTGATCGACGCCAGAGCTCACGCACTCAACTTGGACAAGCCGATACCGATCCGCTACGCGCAGTGGGCCTCGCACGCGGTTCGCGGCGACTTCGGCAAGACGATCACCGGACAGCCCGTCGGCGCCACCCTCTGGCGCCGCGTCGGGGTCACCCTGCGGCTCCTGGTCGTCGGGTCGCTGGCCGGCACGGTACTGGGCATCGTGGCCGGCGCCTGGGGAGCCATCCGCCAATACCGACTCAGTGACCGCCTCGTCACCATGGTGGCGCTGCTGGTCCTGAGCACCCCGACGTTCGTCATCGCCAGCCTGCTGATCCTGGCTGCACTGCGAGTGAACTGGGCTTTGGGCGTGCAGTTGTTCGATTACACCGGCGAAACCTCGCCCGGGGTGAGCGGCGGGCTCGGACACCATTTGGTGGACCGGTTGCGGCATTTGATCCTGCCCACCCTCACCCTGACTTTGGCCGCCGCCGCCGGATACAGCCGCTATCAGCGCAACGCGATGCTCGACGTTCTGGGCCAGGATTTCATTCGCACCGCGCGCGCCAAAGGGCTCACCCGGCGGCGCGCGTTGGTCAAACACGGGCTGCGTACGGCGCTGATACCGTTGGCCACCCTGTTCGCCTACGGGGTGGCCGGGCTGGTCACCGGTGCGGTGTTCGTCGAAAAGATCTTCGGCTGGCATGGCATGGGTGAATGGCTGGTGCAGGGCATCGCCACACAGGACACTTACATAATCGCCGCGATCACACTGTTCTCGGGCACGGTGGTGCTGCTGGCCGGGCTACTCTCCGACGTCTTCTACGCCGCTCTCGACCCGAGGGTGCGGGTGTCATGACAACCGAGCCCAAAGTGGAAGGCGCTCAGGGACTCTCGGACCCGAAGGCATCGCGGTTCACCTCGCGCCGGACCCTCGTGCTACGCAGGTTCGTTCGCAACCGATTGGCCGTCGTGTCGCTGACGCTGCTGGTGCTGCTGTTCGTCGGCTGCTACACGCTGCCTGCGGTGCTGCCGTATTCCTATGACGACCTCGACTTCGAGGCCCTGCTGCAACCACCGAACGGCCGGCACTGGTTGGGCACCAACGCACTCGGGCAGGACTTGCTGGCGCAAATCCTCCGCGGCATGCAGAAGTCAATGCTGATCGGTGTCTGCGTGGCGGTGATCTCAACCGGCATCGCCGCCACCGTCGGTTCGATCGCCGGCTATTTCGGCGGCTGGCGCGACCGCGCGCTGATGTGGCTGGTCGACCTGCTTCTGGTGGTGCCCAGCTTCATCCTCATCGCAATTGTCACACCGCGAACCAAGAGCTCGGCCAACATCCTGATGCTCGTGTTGCTGCTGGCCGGATTCGGCTGGATGATCAGCTCGCGCATGGTGCGCGGCATGACCATGAGTCTGCGTGAACGCGAATTCATCAGGGCCGCAAGGTACATGGGGGTGTCCAGCCGAGGGATCATCCTCGGCCACGTGGTACCGAACGTGGCCTCCATCTT
The DNA here is from genome assembly GCF_001672665.1 of Mycobacterium sp. E2238. Classification (NCBI taxonomy): domain Bacteria; kingdom Bacillati; phylum Actinomycetota; class Actinomycetes; order Mycobacteriales; family Mycobacteriaceae; genus Mycobacterium; species Mycobacterium sp. E2238. The sequence goes on from NZ_LZKF01000255.1 coordinate 132,827, forward strand.
GATCATCGACGCCGCCCTCAACGTCGCCTCGGCCATCCTGGCCGAGACCGGGCTCAGCTTTCTCGGTTTCGGCATTCAGCCGCCCGACGTGTCACTGGGCACGCTGATCGCCAATGGCACCCAGTCCGCGACCACCTTCCCCTGGGTGTTCCTGTTTCCGGCGGGCGTGTTGGTGTTGATCCTGGTGTGCGCCAACGTGACCGGCGACGGCCTGCGCGACGCGCTGGATCCCGGCAGCGGCATGCTGCGAGGTGGCGCCCGGTGAGCGCGCTGCTCGAGGTGAGCGACTTGGCCGTCACCTTTCCGACGGACGGCCAACCGGTGACCGCGGTGCGCGGCATCAGTTACAGCATCGCCCCGGGTGAGGTTGTGGCGATGGTCGGCGAATCGGGCTCGGGCAAGTCCGTTTCGGCGATGGCGGTGATGGGCCTGCTGCCGGAATACGCGCGGGTGCGAGGCTCGGTGCGGTTGCACGACACCGAGTTGCTGGGCCTCGGGGACGAGGCGATGTCGCGGTTTCGCGGCAAGACGGTCGGCATGGTGTTCCAGGACCCGATGTCCGCGCTGACGCCCGTCTACACCGTCGGCGACCAGATCGCCGAGGCGATCGCGATTCACCAGCCGCACGTGGGCAAGAACGCAGCCCGCCGGCGCGCCGTGGAGCTGCTCGAGTTGGTCGGTATCGCGCAGCCGGAACGCCGCGCCCGGGCGTTTCCGCACGAGCTGTCCGGCGGCGAGCGACAGCGGGTGGTCATCGCGATCGCGATCGCCAACGACCCGGATCTGCTGATCTGTGACGAACCCACCACCGCGCTGGACGTCACCGTGCAGGCGCAGATCCTCGAGGTGCTCAAGACGGCGCGCGACGTCACCGGCGCGGGGGTGCTGATCATCACCCACGACCTGGGCGTGGTCGCCGAGTTCGCCGACCGGGCGTTGGTGATGTACGCCGGCCGGGTCGTCGAATCCGCCGGGGTGCACGACCTTTACCGCGCTCGCCGAATGCCCTACACCGTTGGGCTATTGGGCTCCGTTCCCCGGCTGGACGCCGCCCAGGGCACTCGGCTGGTCCCAATCCCCGGCGCGCCCCCGTCGCTGGTAGGCCTGGAGCCCGGCTGCCCCTTCGCGCCGCGCTGCCCTCTGGTCATCGACGAATGCCGCGCGAACGAACCGGAGTTGCTCCCGGTCGGGGTGGATCACCGCGCGGCCTGCATCCGCACCGACCGGGTCAACGGGCGCAGCGCCGCTGACATCTACGGGGTCAATACGGAAGCCCCCCGAATCGAATCCGGTGACTCGACGGTCGTCGTGCGCGTGCGCGATCTGGTCAAGACGTACCGGCTGACGAAGGGCGTGTTGTTGCGCCGCACGGTCGGTGAGGTCCGCGCGGTCGACGGTGTCAGTTTCGAGCTGCGCCAGGGCCGCACGCTGGGCATCGTCGGCGAGTCCGGCTCCGGCAAGTCGACCACCCTGCACGAGATCCTGGAGCTCGTTGCGCCGCAATCGGGCTCGATCGAAGTGCTCGGTAGCGATGTCGCCACCCTGAGCGCCTCCCGCCGGCGATCGTTGCGACGCGACCTTCAGGTGGTGTTCCAGGATCCGGTGGCCGCGCTGGACCCCCGCCTACCGGTGTTCGACCTGATCGCCGAACCGTTGCTGGCCAACGGCTTCGACAACGACCAGACCAACGCGCGCGTCGCAGAGCTGCTCGACATCGTGGGGTTGCGCCGGGCCGACGCCGCCCGCTATCCGGCCGAGTTCTCCGGCGGGCAGAAGCAGCGCATCGGCATCGCCCGGGCGCTGGCATTGCAACCGAAGATCCTGGCGCTCGACGAGCCGGTGTCCGCTCTCGACGTCTCCATCCAGGCCGGCATCATCAACCTGCTGCTCGACCTGCAGGAGCGGTTCAGCCTGTCGTATCTGTTTGTTTCCCATGACCTTTCGGTGGTCAAACACCTTGCTCACCAGGTGGTGGTGATGTATGCCGGTGCGATCGTGGAGCAGGGCGACAGCCGGCAGGTGTTCGGCAATCCGCAGCACGAATACACCCGGCGGCTTCTGGGCGCCGTGCCACAACCGGATCCGGGCAACCGTGTCTAGGCGGGCCGCGACGGCGGTTCTCGTTGTGGCGCTTACGCTCTCCGGCTGCTCACCGGCCATCAACGTCATGCCGGAAACCGGACATAACGCCGCCGAGATCGGCACGACCAGCGATATCAACCCCCAGGACCCCGCCACCTTGCGGGACGGCGGCAGCCTGCGGCTGGCGCTCAGCGACTTTCCGCCCAACTTCAACATCCTGCACATCGACGGCAATTCGGCGGAAGTGGCCGCCATGATGAAGGCCACGTTGCCACGGGCATTCATCATCGGCGCCGACGGCTCGACCACGGTCGACACCGACTACTTCACCAGCGTCGAACTCACCGGCACCGCACCGCAGGTGGTTACCTACACGATCAACCCGAAGGCGGTGTGGTCCGACGGCACCCCGATCACGTGGGAAGACATCGCCAGCCAAATCCACGCGCTGAGCGGAGCGGACAAGACGTTCGAGATCGCGGGACCCGGCGGAGCCGACCGGGTCGCGTCGGTCACCCGGGGTGTCGACGACCGGCAGGCCGTCATGACCTTCGCCAAACCGTACGCCGAGTGGCGCGGCATGTTCGCCGGCAACGGCATGTTGCTGCCCAAGAGCGTCACGGCCACGCCGGAGGCGTTCAACAAGGGCCAACTCGATGGGCCCGGCCCGTCTGCCGGCCCCTTCATCGTCACGTCGCTGGACCGCACCACCCAACGGATCGTGTTGTCCCGCAACCCGAAATGGTGGGGCGCCCGTCCCCGCCTGGACAACATCACCTATCTGGTGCTGGATGACGCCGCGCGGCTGCCCGCACTGCAGAACAACACCATCGACGCGTCGGGCGTCGGTACGGTCGACCAGCTGACCATCGCGCAGCGCACGAAGGGAATCTCGATCCGGCGGGCCCCGGCCCCCGCGTGGTCGCACTTCACGTTCAACGGGGCGCCCGGATCGATCCTGGCCGACAGGGCGCTGCGCCTCGCCGTAGCCAAGGGCATCGACCGGCGCACCATCGCCAAGGTCGTCCAATACGGCCTCACCAGCGATCCGGTGGCGCTGGGCAACCACATCTATGTCGCGGGGCAGAAGGGCTACCAGGACAACAGCGCGGTCCTCCCGTACGACCCGGACGCGGCCAAGCGGGAGCTCGACGCCTTGGGCTGGAAGCTCAACGGCCAATTCCGCGAGAAGGACGGCCGCCCGCTGGTCATCCGCGACCTGTTCTACGACGCCCAGGGCAGCCGCCAGTTCGCCCAGATCGCGCAGCACAGTCTCGCCCAGATCGGCGTCAAGCTCGACCTCGTCGCCAGGGCCGGCAGCGGG